>JAJYXU010000132.1 GCA_021801605.1 Bacteroidota bacterium | reverse complement strand
AGCTGCTCTACATTCTGAAGTATGGATATTCTTTCTGCAATTTGAACAGATTGAAAATCTGTTCTACCTGTAGCGCAGATATCCTTTCTGCGCAAATAACAAGCGCACAGATTATAAAGCTGTGCTATACATTCTGAAGCACAGATATTATATCTGCAATTTGAACAGATTGAAAATCTGTTCTACCTGTAGTAAAAAAATAAACGAGCAGATAGGAAGAAATCTGCATTACTTCAAAAACTCTTCTGCTAAAGCAACACCGCCGTAAAGAGCAGCGTCATCGCCAAGTTTTGTTTCAAAAATTTTTACAATTTTTCCTGCATCTACTAGAACAGATTCCTTAAAAGCTTTTTCGATCTTTGGTAGTATGAATTCGTGCATAGCTTCAATTACTCCGCCACCGAGTACTATAGTATCTATGTTAAGCAAGGTTGTAATACTTCCAAGAACAGTTCCAATTGTAACTGCAGCTTTACTAACACTTTTGGTAGCCAATGGATCTTCTTTTTTCAATGCATCTGCAATCGCTTTGCTCTTCAACTGTTTTTTGGGTGAGTTGTATTCTTTAAGAATACTCTTCTTCCCTTTATTCAAGCTGCGTTTTATATCGCGGGCAATTGCTGTCCTGCTTGCAGTCAATTCAAATGTTGTCCGGTTCGAAAAGGTTGAGAATTCACCTTTCGGCTCAACAATAATATGTCCTATCTCTCCGGCAAAAAAAGATGAACCGCGGTACAATTTGCCATCGAAAAAAAATGCGCCGCCAATACCGGTGCCTACAAAAACTACCAGCATGTTTTTTACATCGTCGCCAAGTTCAAATTTTTTTATTCCAAGTCCGGCAAGATTTACATCGTTCTCAATCAATACCGGAATGTCAATCTCTTTTGCTAGAGCTTCTTTTATATTAAAATCTTTGATACCAAGATTAGGTGCGTTTCCAATTATCCCGCTAAAAGGATTCACGGTTCCCGGTACGCCAAGGCAAACAGCACTCACATTATTTTCTTTTAGATTACTCTCCTCTAATATTTTTTTTACTGAGTTAGCAATGGACTTAACCAAGAATTCATTTCCTTTTTCAATATTAGTTGGAATTTTCACGCGCGAAACGATCTCTTGATGGGCATTGATTAATGCTGATAATATCTTGGTTCCGCCAAAATCAACAGAAATGATGTTTTGAACTCCCATGTTTTCTCCGATTTTACAAATTTTAAGTTGTACTCTATCTTAATATTGTAAGAAAAAATTTATAAATTCAAGTTGTAATTGAAATAAGTATTGTTGAAGAGTTAAAATTAAGATTTTCCAAATGCAAGATAGTAATTTCTAATTATCAAGGAAGATAGAATGTATATAAATTTTTCTGATATCCCGGCGCATCAAAATCTTTTTCTCGATTATTTGCACGAATTTGAAAACGTAGAACGGTTTTATGGGAAAAATTTCAGAGCAGTCGATCAGTATCTTCCACTCTTTCAGAAATTATCGGAAAGAGAAAGACCACATCGCGAATTAGTTCATGAGATAATTAAATCACAGTACAGTGTTAAGACGCCATCAAAAAAGACTTTACAAAACATTGAACTGCTCGGATTGAAAAAGACTATAGCCGTTGTTACAGGACAGCAACTTGGCATCTTTGGCGGTCCTCTTTACACAATTTATAAATCAGTCACTGCTATAAAGCTTTGCAGTTACCTTAAAGAAATTTATGACGATTATAATTTCGTTCCGATTTTCTGGCTTGAGGGAGACGATCACGATTACGATGAAGCAAGAAATTTTTCACTGCTTAATAACGAAAACCAAATCATCAACTTAAAATATGATGACGACCAGCCGGAAGATGTAAACAGAGGCGCTATTGGTTTATTGAAATTCAATCAAAATTTAGAAAACGTTTTTACAGAATTAAACGCCGGATTGCGCCAGACTGAATTCAAAGTTCCTCTTCTTGAATTATTAAAATCTTTTTACCAGCCCGAAAAAACTTTCCTCGAAGCATTCCGTGAATTGATGATAAAATTTTTTGATGATTACGGATTAATCGTGTTTAATCCAATTGATCATGCTGTCAAAAGAATTCTTTCGCCGCTGTTTGCAAAAGAGATCACGGAATTCAGTGATCATACAGGGTTGCTGGTTGAACGAAGCGCAGAGCTTGAAGAAGTCTATCACGCACAGGTAAAAGTAAAACCGATCAATTTATTTTACATTGAAGAGAAAGAACGGTTATCTATCGAACCAACTGAAACGGGAGAATATCGATTAAAAGGTAAACGTAAAAAATTTACTCAAGAAGAATTACTCATACAGCTTGATTTGTCGCCGGAAAAATTTAGCCCAAACGTACTGCTAAGACCAATTTGCCAGGATTTTCTTTTCCCGACAGCTTTTTATGTAGGAGGACCCGGAGAGATAAGTTATTTCGCACAGGTTTCGCCGTTATATAAAATTTATGATCTCGAAGAACCATTTATCTATCCGCGCTCTTCTGCAACAATTGTAGAAAAAGGTGTTCAGGTAATTCTAGAAAAAAATAGTCTACAATACGTAGATATTTTTACAGAAGAAGAAGCTTTGATTCAAAAAATTGTTGCCGCTTCATCTGAAATAAATCTTGAAACTCTTTTCCAAAATTCTTTTGAAGAAATAAATAGTTCGATGAATCAGCTCAACCATATTTTACCGTTGATAGATAAGACTCTCGGTGATCTGACACAAAAATCTAAACAGCGGATTGATGAGACGTTAAATTATTTGAAAACGAAAGCACTTGAATCTGAAAAAAGAAAATATGATTCAACAATCCGCCAGGTGAGCAAAGTTCGTAATGTTCTTTTCCCGAACAGCAATCTTCAAGAGCGTGAGTTAAACTGGATCTATTTTGCCAATAAATACGGAATAGATATTATCGAGCGGATATTCAATGAACTTGCAATCAACAAGTTCGAGCATCAGATATTAGAAATGTAATTTTTCATTGATCATTTTGAATCCCGGCATTGTGGAGCAGAGAATTCAAGTTATTATTTACAAGCTTATTAATCTGCGCTACAAATTGTGGATTAGAAACAGCAACAGATTCAAAATCATTAACCATGCCGCCATTCCCTATTAGCATACTCATCACACCAAAAGCCATTGCAATTCTATGATCGCCATAACTTTCAAACATTATATTTTTATTTGAAGCTTTACCATGTAATTCAAATCCGTCTTCGAATTCAGTAATTGTAAGTCCCGCTCTTGTAAAATTTTGGCAAAGAGATTTAATTCTATCCGATTCTTTAACCCGCAATTCTTTTGCGCCGGAAATTCTAAAATTGCCTTCGGCAAATACACCGGCAACAGAAAGAATTGGTATCTCATCAATTATGTTGGGAATTATTGTTTCAGGTATGGAGATGTTTTTCAAATTACTAGAAAAGATGCGGAGATCACCAACTTCCTCCCCTTTTACTTCCATCAAATTTTCTATTTCAATCTTACCGCCCATCAGCTTTAAAATATCGATAACACCGGTTCGAGTCTCGTTGAGCGATACATTTTTAATTACTATTTCCGAATTTCTAGTTAGAAGAGCGAGTACAATAAAAAATGCCGCACTGGAAATATCGGAAGGAACAGTTATCTCAAACGGTTGAGGATAATTTTTTTTAGAAACAAATATTTTTGTCCCATCGGAATCATTTACGGTTTTCAGACCAAGAAGTTTTTCTGTATGATTTCTCGTCGGAACCGGTTCAATTATTACCGATTCTTGATCAAGATGGATTGCGCATAAGATCAGCGCACTCTTGACCTGAGCGCTTGCAACCTGAAGTTTGTAGTTAACAGCTTTAAGAGCAGAAGATGGTTTAATGTGAATCGGCATTATTCCTTCTTCATTTACAGAAATATTTGCACCTATCATTCTCAGCGGTTCAACGATTCTCTTCATTGGTCTTTTGGAAAGTGAGTCGTCGCCGGTTATATTCGATTCGAAATTTTGTGCAGATAAAATACCGCTTATTAAACGAGCGGTAGTTCCGGAATTTCCGGCGTATAAATCATTTTCCGGTTTTGAAAATCCCTTGAATCCTTTTCCAAAAACTTTTATTGAATCATTTACGAATTCAAAATTAGCACCAAGTTTTTCAAAACAGCTCATTGTCGAACGTACATCTTCAGAATCAGAACAATTACGAATTATAGAGATACCGTTTGCCAGAGCAGCAAACATTACTGCCCTATGCGAAATTGATTTATCGCCGCGAAGTTCTAATTCACCGCGGATGCTCTCTATCTTTTCAAATTTTTGAATCACTTTTCGCACCATCTATCAATTAGAGTATCAAGTTCATTTTTCTCAAGTTCGCTCTGTTCATACATATTTTTTATTACCCGCTGACGCTGTGCTTCATACAAAGTTACAGCTGCGGCAACAGATACATTTAGACTCTGAATCATTCCTCTCATTGGAATATAGAAAGTTTCATCTGCAAATTTTTCTGCTTCGGCAGAAACACCGCGTTTCTCGTTTCCAAATACAAGGGCAATTTTTTGTGTCAGGTCAATGTCGTAAATATTCAAAGCACTTTTATTCAACATACTTGCATAAACTTTGAATCCTTGTGCCCGTAATTGATCGTAGCAATTCTTTGTGTCGTTAAATTTTTCTACATCAATCCATTTATTGGCAGATGATGAAGAAGTTTTACTGACGTGTGGAAACGACTCAAACGTGTAGAGTAAACTTATTTTAGGAACGCCAACAGCGTCGCACGTTCTAAAAATTGCGCTAACGTTGTGTGGATCGTGAATGTTTTCCATTACAACATGGAGAGAAAATTGTCGTGCAGTTGCCGTAGAAATAATCTTTTGCAACCGTTCGTCTGTCTTAAACTTTCTCATCACTTATCAAAAATAATTTTGTAGACAGTTAAAGGATGTTCTCTACGTGCACGGTCAATAATCATCTTTTTATCTGACGGACTTTGCAAATAAAATTTCAGCAGTTCAATAGTTTTGTCAATCACTTCATCTTCTGTATGCGCCCAGCTTTCGCATCCTTTTATTGAAGGCACTTCTGCTGTAAAGCCGTCGTCTGTTTGTATTACATGTAAGTTTAAAACCAAAATATTATCTCTCAAATTACCCACGTGTTTTAGTGCGTGGGAAGTAAAATAAAATGGGTTTAGCGCTATTATTTATGCGGCTAAAGCCGAAGATCAATTTCTCAATTCACCACTCTCCGCGCAAGACGACATATTTTGAATAAAAGACTAACAGCTAAAAGCTAAACGCTTATAGCTCTTTTTAATATCCACCGGCAGCTACAGCTTCTCCCTTAACAATCTTAACACTTGCACTTGCACCAATTCTATCTGCACCGCTTGCAATCATTAGTTTAGCATCTTCTGTGGTTCTAATTCCCCCGCTCGCTTTAACACCGACAGTTGACCCAACAACATATCTCATCAACGCAACATCGCCGGCAGTTGCACCGCCCTTACTAAATCCGGTAGAAGTTTTTACAAAATCTGCTTTTGCTTCTTTGGCAAGAATGCATGCTTTAATTTTTTCTTCATCTGTTAGGATAGATGATTCAATGATCACTTTACAGATTGCGCCAAATTTTTTGGCTGCAAGAACAACTTGGTTTATATCGTTGAATACATAACCATTTTCGCCTTGTTTCAGCATGCCAATGTTGATTACCATATCAATTTCTTGCGCGCCGCTTTTAAGTGCCTGCTCTGCTTCAAAGCGTTTAGTTTCAGTGGTTGTAGCACCTAACGGAAATCCAATTACTGTACACACTTTCACTTTTGAACCGCTCAACAAATCTCTGCACATTGTAACATAAGATGGGTTTATACATACGGAAGCAAAACCATAAGTACGCGCTTCTTCACAAAGAGTTTTAATTTCTTTTGGAGTAGCATCCGGTTTAAGTAAAGTATGGTCAATCATCCGGGCAACATCTTTATCAATATGTTCACCAACACCGATACTTGCGGCAATTCTTTCTGCGCCGTTGGTAATAATATTCTTAACAGCTGTGCGCTGATCAACAACATTACGTTCCCATCCGGCGCATGTTCCGCCTGTGCAGTAAAAGTCCTGTAATGATTTTTCCATTAGGACTTGCGATACAATTTTTTCGATTATTCCTGTGCTCATAATTTAATCTAATTTTTGTTTCGTAATTTTTATATATGCAAGAAAAGTATTTTGAAGCAGCATTGCAATTGTCATAGGTCCAACACCGCCCGGTACCGGAGTAATGAACGATGCCTTCTTAGAAACGTTTTCGTAATCAACATCGCCGACAATTTTATATCCTTTGGGCAATGATACATCTTCAACTCGGTTGATTCCGACATCAATTACAGCAACACCTTCTTTCACCATGTCAGCAGTTATAAAATTTGCTTTCCCGATGGCGGCAATTAAAATATCCGCACTTTTGGTATACAGAGAAAGATTTTTTGTGGCTGAATGACAAATTGTTACAACAGCGTTCGCACCTTCTTTTTTCTGAAGCAGCATATTTGCAATCGGTTTACCTACAATGTTACTTCTTCCAACAACAACAACATGTTTGCCGCTTGTTTCAATTTTGTAACGCTTGATCAATTCAACAATCCCGTTCGGTGTGCATGGGTAAAAGGTGTCTTTACCAATCACAAGATTGCCAACACTGATGGGATGAAAGCCGTCAACATCTTTACCGGGAGAAATTCTCTCAATCACCTTATTTTCATTGATATGTTTTGGCAGAGGAAGCTGCACAAGTATTCCGTGGTAATCATCATTTGAATTATAAAGATCAATCATCTCTAAAAGCTGTTGCTCTGAAGTTTCAACCGGAAGGATTTCAACTTTGGAGAGCATCCCAATTTCACTGCATGCTTTACTTTTTGATGTAACGTAAGATTGAGACGCCGGATTATCACCCACCATAATTGTTACTAATCCGGGGACGCGGATATTCAATGACTTCAGCCATTTGATTTTACTCTTCAGTTCTTCACGAACTTCAGCGGCTATTTTTTTACCATCAATTATTATTGCCATTTTCTATCCTAAGACTATCTTAAAAAAACTGGAAGTCATTTCGAGCGAAGTCGAGAAATGGACTTACTTATTCTGGTCACACATCTCGACTCCGCTCAGTATGACAATTTTCCAGAGTTAGTCCCAATGGAATCGGGCTTCTGTGTAACAATAAATTGCTTTTGAGACAATCTCTATTCCTAACTATTTTTTTTTTTCAAACTCCGGCATAAAAATTCTTTCTATCTCTATCGTCTTCCCTGTGGAAGAATCAACTTTAAGAAATAGACCGGTTAAGTGAACATTATCAACTGCAGTCTGATATTTCTGCGGTGTCTGATACAAGAAGCGGTTTATTGCAGCATCTGTCTTCATTCCAATAACGGAATCATACGGACCGGTCATACCGCAATCGGTTATAAATCCGGTACCGTTTGGAAAAATTCTTTCATCGGATGTCTGCACATGCGTGTGTGTTCCAATTACTGCGGAAACTTTTCCATCAAGAAAATAAGCAAGAGCAATTTTTTCTGCTGTTGCTTCCGCATGCATATCAACAATAATTACTTTTGTTTCCTGTTTAAGTTTAGCCAGGACAAATTCAGCCCCACGAAATGGGCAATCAATCGGCGACATGTAAGAACGACCCTGCAAATTTAGAACTGCTACTTTTCCCATACTGCTGTCAAAAATATAATATCCGTTTCCGTGTGTACCTTTTGGATAATTAAACGGACGCAGCGCACGCGGATCTTTCTTCAAGTAGTCTTGCGATTGAGGTTTATCCCAGGTGTGATTTCCACCGGTGATAACATTCACACCAAGATCAAAAAGAAATTTTGCTTCCTTTTCTGTGCAGCCCTTACCATCGGCGGCATTCTCGCCATTAACAATTATTACATCTGCATTGTATTTCTTTTTTAAACTCGGCAGATACAACTGAACAATATTGAGCCCCGGCTGACCAATAATATCGCCAATGAAGAGTATGTTAATTGTCATCTAGTTCTTTCTTTTGGTGTGCAATATATCTAAAAACGAGGGAATACGAAAAGAGAGATGCTAGTCAATGAATACAAAAATAAATTATTATCTCGACCTCACTCTATATCCCCAATGCTGTCAGGTTAAGGAAAGTTGAAGAAGTATAGTAAAAAAATGGAACGGATAACACAGACCTGCCGGACGGAGTCTGTTGCACAACTTTTTCTTCGTGTAACTTCAATCCTTTTTCGTGTAACTTCGTGTAAAAAAAATCCTTTCACGAAGAACCACGAAGATTTCTTCACGAAGGTACACGAAGTAAATCGTAATTTTTTAGTTCTGCAACACGCTCGGACGGGCAGGTTAAACTGATTTACGTAGATTTGATCCGCGATAATCAGTTTACCCCGTGGAATAGCATTTGTGTTTTTGAAAAAATTTGGTTCTTAATTTATTCCACGGTGTGGATTCACATCATCAGCGTCTATCAGAGGTTAACCTGACAGCATTGGGACTTTGTCTCTCACCAAAAAACTTAGGGAAAGACTTTGTAAATTTCTCCTCTGATCCAATTTGTCGATTACTTAACTGATTTGTTTTCATCACCGGTTAAGGTCACAGTACCAGCCGGTAAGCGCAGACCAAAAAACCAATACCAGGTTTCAACTCCAAAGTTTCGACCAAATCCAAGTTGCAAATAATCAAGAGCAGTAGTTGCCATTACTCCCAAAGCAATCTCGGGAGTGCTGTCAAGATTGAAATCCGGAGCGGCAACATTTATTCCAACCCCAACATTCCAGAATTTATTATATATATATGATTTCCTCGAACCCCATTTAAATAGTAAACTGTAAGAAGGTGCAGCTTGGAATTGCTTTGTCAATTTTGTGGCTGAGTTATCTAAAGGATCTAAAAAAATGACCCCGGCTGTTAGTTGAGAATGTAATCCTATCTGAAACATAGTAAAGGTACGGTGCTCAATCTCAACCGACTCCGGTTTTTGATCTGTTTCAGTTTTTTTTTCTAATGTCGCTTTTAAATAAATCTCATCACCGGCAAAACGCTGACCAGTGTAACGCAGATCTAATTCTGTTGATTCAGGAATATCTTCTATAAAAAATCTGTTCACATTCTCGGTAAATTCTAAATTAGTTACAACTTGTTTCGGTACTGATAGATCACTCCATTTCCCTATAGTATTTAGCAGTAGATTGACTTTATCTTCGTAAGTTTTTAGAGAATCAAAACATTTTGAAGATTCTTTAAGAAAATTCTTCCCAATATCTTTTGCTTCTACAGGTAACTTATCTGTTAATTTGTTGATAGTTGCACTGTAGAGTTCAGACAACAGAGGTAAATTGGTTTCAATGCCCTTAAAGAGAATAAGAAGCTTATCAATAGAAGTAATGCTGCTTGCCAAAGGATCCGATGATTCGGTTATTTCTTGAATAATTTTTGCTACATCCTTCACAGATTTGATGAGAATATCCAATTGATCAAGAAAAGGTTTAATTAGATTTTTCACCTTTTGTGTTTCAGTAGTGAGGTTAATAGTTTTTTTGAAATTCTCATCTACGCAAAGGAGCGTAAACTTTAATGAGTCTCGAAATGCGCTGATTTGCGTTTTGATTCTGTCAAATTCTGTGGCGCCTTTCTTATTATACTCCTCAGCAGCAATAACGGCTTCTTCATATTGTTTAGCTAGTTCTTCTGATGCAGGCATTATAAACCTTGGCACCTCATAAAATTTACCTTCTTCATAATTATCAAATTGCGGTATATGAATAGGCTGAAGAGCTCCGTTCTCATTTCGTAACCAGCCTCCAAGACGAAAATAAATACGTTGTTCTTGCAATGTTTTTTCGATCTCTTTTCCTATTCTATTCATTTCCTCTCTTACCAAATCAATAATTAAAGAATATTCTTGTCCCGGCTCTGTCTCCTCACTTCCTAAAATTTTTTCTACTTGTGATTTTAGATTTTTTTGCTTTTGTACAAACATCATCAGATCTAACATTCGCCTTGAAAATAAATCCAGCTTCTCTTTTCGCTCTTCATAACTACCGGTTATAGAACCAATGATTTGAAGGAGTTCGGTCTCCATCTTCAATATGCCGGTTATTGCGATGAGGTCTTCGGCATTATATTGCTGACTTATTGATTTAAGTTTGGCAGCTTTAGCCCTTAAAATTTCTTTATTAATCTCTATCCGTAATGTGCTGTTGATATCAATTATCGGGTAAGAAAATCTTCGGAAGTTGATTTGGTGCAGAATTCCTTGTCTATCTATCTCGTCAATTTTAAGCACTTGACTTAGAGTAAAAGAACCGGGTAAGATTAAAAAAATAATAGCAGAGATAAAAAAGTATGAAAACGTTTTATGAGTTTTCATTTTTTACCTGCCTCTAAAAATGCTATCTCCATTCTTGAAAAACTGATTTCATCTTTAGTATAAACTATATCGGCAACTTTATTATCAAGTGAAACGGAGAACGCTACTACATTGGATAGATCTTCCTTAGAAACATCCTTAATACCAGGGGTAATTTGCTTAATCTCTTTTTCAAGAATAGTTTTGCTGAGAATCCATGCGATCTTTCTTTCAAAACCAGCAACTACGGCTTTTGCTCTTTTATCTGCATATTGTACAGCAGACTTAGAAACTTCGTCATCCCCAAGTACAACCACAACCAGAACATCTTCGTCATAGATTAAAGATTTTAAAAGTTGCTGGGCAAGAGGAATATCCGTAGAAGGAATTATAACGGTGCGATCCAGTTTCATTTTAATTTTCTCCTATATGAGTGATTTGAAAATCTAAAATAATTGCTAACTTTTGTTTTTGTTATCCGGCTTAGGTGCATCCGGTGTTAACTTCCCTTCGCGTTCTTCACCTTTTGTTACAAACATAGTTTTGAATAATTCGGCAAGTTTATTTGTCGCTTGATCAGTAAACATTCCAACGAGAGTACTAACCGCTGCTATGCCATACAAATTTGCATCATTGCTCGAAGCGCTGCCGGAAAATAATCCGGCACGTACAACAAGATAAAAAATCATAGAAACCATTCCGCCAAGTATCGGTCTGCCGAAATACCAGAGACTCCACGAACGGAATAATCTTCTTTGCCCGCGGAAATCCATAAGTGAGGATAAACCGTGTGTTGACCCGCCGAGCACGCCGAATAATAAACTGAGCATTAGAAGGCGAATTCCTAAATCCACCTCCTTTGCTTCTTTTTTAACTTTTACTGGTTTGTTTTTCCCTTCTGCAGACTGAAGCGTAGAATCGGCACTGCTTTTTTGCAATGTTGAATCAGCAATAATTAGAGAAGTCGAAAGAGAGTCTTTAGATAAACTGTCTTTATCTTGATTCTTACCCTGTTCCGCTGGCCAAATATTCAGAGCTACTAAAATTGCTGTTATACCGATTATGATGTTCCATGCAGCAAGTAAACGATGAAATAATGGTTGCATTGCACCAAGTTCCTCGGTTACAAATTGTGAATCATCTTTTTCTTTCCACTTTAAATTATCGGGAGTGATTGGTTGTTCTTCTGCCATGGCTCGTTCTCCTTACATTTTTTAAAATTTGTTGTTGTATTCGTAATCAATCTGATGATCTGTAATCATCATTTTTAGAATTCATGGCGGTTCTAAAAATATCAATATCCTCCGCCTTTGTGTTTTCTCTGCGCTCTCTGCGTTAAATATTTCCATTCGATAATTTTTAGAACCGTCCTTTATTTATTGATCATTCTTTTCTCATCAAACATTTACTGCAGTTCCGTTTGCCATAATGGGCAACTTGTCTAACATCCAATTCTCTGAAGCAATTTGATCTTTAAAGCACTGCGTTCTGTAAATGGTGCGCTGGAGTATTGGATTTGTGTGATACTTAAGCCATTGGTGGCGAATATCTACGTATGATGTGATCCATTTTTTTTCATCACCTCCCTTTACAGGAGGATACTCGCCGAATCTTTTTCTCAATGCCTGCGGTATGCTTCCCGAATGAATGTAGCTGTCATAAATAACTAATAAACTTAGAGGTAATTCAAATCCGTTCTTGGTAAAGAATTCAAATGCGGGATTGTAATAAGCTAAGTCGAAGAATTCATCCTGCGTTCTCCTCATAATTTCATCTTCATTTGCAGATGTGCGAAGCAGGTCTCTAAAAGTTTTGTTATCAGTCAGCGGTTGTTTGCCGATTTTGTCAATGTAGGAAGAGAATTTTTCTGCAAAGAGACCATCGTTGCGAATGTAAAGCTCAATAAGTTTTGCAAGATTGCCTTGTTCTGTTGTTTGACTGCGCCCGTATGTAATCTGCCGGGTTCCGTTTTTGCCATCAGCAAGAATAGTAATTTGGCTGTATTTGCCGGTAGGAGTGCCGGTTTCAAAAACGTTAATAATCCGTTCGATTAACCGCTTGATTGAATCAGTAATCATTTTACCTCCATTCATGATATAATTTTAAGTACGCTAATTTTTTTTGCGGAAAAGGATCGTAAAGGAAATCTATTTAATAGCGGAATGGAATAAATTATCACAAATAGAAAATTGTACTTTATACCTTTAGAGGTTCCAGAGAGAAGAAGATTTTATAGAAGAATGTCAGTTCGTCAGATTAACCCCGAAAGGTTAATTAGAACTTAATTAAAAAAATATTACACGTCAATAAAATTGTAGAGTCTGAACGGCGGACATCCAAAGTAACCCGGTCAAATTATTTGCATTCCAACAAGTCATTTTTGATTAAATTTTGACTGCGAAAAGAAATGAATGATGAAAGAAACTAAATTAACAGAAATTCCTTTTGAAGAAGCCGAGTATTGTGTTTTCGATTTCGAAACTACAGGCATGTCCGGACGGCAAGATAAAGTAATTGAGATCGGAATGGTAAAAATCCGGAAGGGGAAAATTGCCGATACTTTTTCATCCTTTATAAATCCGGGCAGACCAATACCGTATTTCATAACAAAGCTAACCGGAATAACAAATGCAGACGTAGAGAATGCGCCCTTCTTCGATGAAGTATTTAACCGTATGAAGGAATTTATTGGAGATGCAGTTTTAATCGCACACAATCTTAGTTTCGATCACTCATTTTTGAAACACGAATGTGCAAATGCCGAATTGGAATTTCTAGCCAACGAATCTGTCTGCACACTTCGTTTGGCACGTAAATTATACCCGCAGTTCCCAAGTAAATCGCTCGGTAATCTTACAAAGTCTCTTAAGATCCGTCATAGAAGTATTCATCGCGGCTTGGGCGATTCAATGGCAACGGCAAAAATTTTGTTGAGAATGTTCCCTACTCTTCGGGAAGAACATAATATTGATACGGTAAGTGATTTAGTGAATTTCCAAAATCTGCCGGCTTCATCAAAACCATTTCATATCATCAAGAAAAAATTACTTGATGATTTTTCAAAAATTCCGGATCAACCTGGAGTTTATTTTTATAAGAATACGAAGAATGAAATAATTTATATCGGGAAAGCAAAATCGTTAAAGGATCGATTGAATAATTATTTTTCCAACAATGCAATCCGGAAAGCAAAAGATATTGTAAGAAAAGCTTCAGGACTTGAATTCCATACAACAAATAGCGAACTGACGGCTTTAATAGCCGAAGCGGAATTGATCAAGACCCATTACCCCAAGCAAAACAAAATGCTGAAGAAATATCCCCGAAGTTATTTCTTAAAATTAACTCTAACAGATAATTTTCCTTCGGTGGAAGTAACTTCAAGTTTCAATTTTGACGGAAATGATTATTACGGTCCTTATCCAAACCGTGATACGGCTAACATTCTAAAAGAGATTGTGGATAAAACTTTTCAGATCCGCGAATGTTCTCTTAAAGAATTTAACAAAGGAAGAAGATGCTACTTAGCTGATATCGAAAGATGTCTTGCGCCATGCGTTGAGAAAAATATCGAACAAATTTATAAAAATGAACTCGTCAATATTAACGAATTTCTATGTGGTCATAATCAATCTGCCGTTGACCGGCTTTTAAATAGAATGAAAGAACTTAGTGCCCAGCAAAAATTTGAAGAAGCGGCACAGATTAGAGATATCTTGCAATCTATTCTGAATCAAATCAACAAAGCTTCAATCCTTGCAGAACCCATTAATAAAGCAAATGTTCTTATTGAGGTCGGCGGTCCTATCAGAAATGATTATATGATTTTGATTGATGGGAAAATTGTCTTCAAAGAAAATTTCATTGAAGCGAAAAACCAATTCGACGATGTTTTAGAGGATTATTTTACAGGCACTATTCGATCTGATAAAATTATTTGTGATAAAGACCTGGAGAAATTAAGAATTGGATTAAGCTGGTTATCAAAAAACCGTGAAAAGATTAAAGTCCATTATTTAAAGAAATATAAATCGACGGAAGAACTAGCCGTTAATTTTGTTTTAGGGTATCTCTAAAAACTATTATTTAAAAAATAGTTTGTAACCCACAGATTATTTTTATTATACCTTTTCTAATTTAAGACATAGTGAAAAATAATATATCTTACTATAAAAGCGGCAAAAAGGATTAGAGCCAAATAGACGAAAATACTTTTAACTGATTTTTTAGTAATTACAACAGTCAAACGAACCCCCCGCCATCCACATTCTTTGCATCTATATATTTTTATAATTGAAGTTAGCTGTACAATCTGCTCAAACAAGCTGCGTGAATGAGAACGGTGCAAAGTTCCGGTTTTTTTACAGGCGGGACATTTGCCGAACTGTGGATTACTATGAATAAGTACTTTTGATAATGTCATTTTAGTCCCATTTCAGACAGTAAAAGCTGGAAAGTGAAAATTAATTACTGTCTAAGCAGACTCTCATATTTTTTATGATCGTTAAGAATATTATAAGAGGTTAAAAATTGTTTATCATTTTTTAGAGATTCTTTAATTCTACCTTGCCTCCCTTCCGTCCTTGCAGAAAGTTCCTGCCTGATTTCAAATAGAACATCGTCTTTATATTTATCAAGTTCATTAGTATGGCTTATATCAATTTGATGTTTAATTTTCTCTAGCTGATCTAAAAATTTTTGATCAACATTTTCTTCTGCACCTGAAATCTCCAATTGGTCAATCAACTTTTCAGACTTAGAGACAAATTCAAATTTCTGACTTTTCAAATATTTTGTGAACTCCTGCAATAAGAGACCCGGGTTAATGTTTTTCCAATTCGCATTGAAATTAGTATTGAAAAAATTTGTGGCAAATTTGAAAAACATTCCGTCTGCTAAAAGTGCCTGAACAAGCCGGGAGTTTGAAATATTTTTAACTACCGTATCGGGCATAATACCGCCGCCGGAGAGGACGGTTCTTTTACCATCCGTTTTGAATTCCTTTGGTTTTATAAAAGAACTCTGTTCGAACACTTTATTCTTATCGGAGTAATTGATTCTTTGAATTGATCTGCCGGTAGGAGTGTAATAACGTGCGGTTGTAATTTTTAAGGATGTATTGTAAGAAAGAGGTAAAACGGTTTGAACCAATCCTTTACCAAAAGAATTTGTTCCAACAATTACTGCACGGTCGTGATCTTGAATTGCGCCCGCAACAATTTCGGAAGCTGATGCCGAGCCGTCATCAATCAGAACAATCATTTTGGTATCGCTAGAGATAGGTTCTTCAGTAGCAAAATAATTTTTGCTGCTCAGACTGTCTCTTCCTTTAACCGATACTATCAACTGTCCCTTCTTCAAAAATTTTTCAGACACATCAATTGCAGCATCTAGTAGACCTCCGGGATTGCCGCGTAAATCTAAAATAACAGATTCTATTTCTCTTTGCGATTTCAGGTCGAGATAAGCTTTTTTAACTTCATTACCGGCAGTCCGAGAAAATCCGCTCAATTTTATATAAGCGTTTTTACTGCTTTCAGGTACAAACCCGTAGTAGGTAACATTCTTAACTTCAATTTCTTCACGCATTAAGTTAAATACAATTGGTTCATCAACAGTCTCCCTTTTAACTACAATTTTAACAGGAGTTCCCGGGTCGCCTTTTAAAAGGTCACTCAAGTTATCTACGTTCTCCTTTGTAACCGAAGTATCATTTATCTTCATGATAATGTCACCAATTCTCATTCCCTGCCGCTGCGCGGAAAATCCTTCAATCAAATCAACAACTGTAACGTTATCATTTCTAACTCCAATAGAAGCACCGATGCCGCCATACTTTCCTTTTGTAATTATATCAATATCTTTCTGCTGATTTTCATCAATAAAATTTGTGTATGGGTCTAGCGAGGTAAGCATTCCATTAATTCCGGCAAGCATAAATTCTTCGGGATTCAATTGGTCAACATAATTGAGTGTGACTTCTTTGTACACGCGCCCAAAGACATCAATGCTTTTATTCATCTCAAGATAAATATCATTATCGCTTGTTATAAAACCGGAAAAGAAAATTATGGTAACGGTAGAAAGAAAAATGATTTTCCAAATCTTCATAGTATGCCTTTCTTATTTCTCTAATTTTTTCACTTCACGAATGATTTCCTCGTGAATTTCCGGAATTGAAAGCTGTCCGCTTATAATCCGAAATCTTTTTTCTTTTTCAGCAAGATAGAGATAACCTTTTCTCACGCGTTCATAAAAATCCATTTTAGAAAGTTCGATTCTGTCTAACTCTACATGGTTTACTTTTGATTTTCTTTTAAGCACTTCTTCAATTGGTATATCTAAGAAGAATGTAATATCCGGAACAGCTTCGCCTATTACAAAACGCTGAAGTTCCTCAACAAATTCCAGCGAAATTTTTCTTCCAAATGCCTGATAAGCAATTGATGAATCATGAAATCTATCCGAAATGACATAAACATTTTCTTTTAATGCCGGAAGAATAACTTGCTTAACCAACTGTGAACGACTAGCCGAGAATAAAACCAGCTCTGTCTCAACCGACATTTCGAAATTTTCTTTATCAAGAAGAATATCCCGGATTTTTTCAGAGATTGGCGTGCCACCCGGTTCACGAATAATTTTTACATTCTTTCCGCCACCCATTAAATATTTTTCCAGCAGTTGAACCTGCGTTGATTTACCGCAAAAGTCTAGACCTTCAAATGTTATGAACATAATTAGTACTGTTTAATGATGTATTCGAGTTTATTAGGAATTGTACTTACGTGCGTTGTAAATGGCGGTAATTCAATGACGGGTTCTATCGTTCCTTTTTCTTCGCGAAGCGCCGACCAGTAATCAACATATGCTTTGATACTATCATTTGTTAATCTACCAAGTTTGTTTATTCCACCGCGAAGAATAACATTTATTTTACCGGGAAAAAGTATCAAGTCTTTCGATGGCGGGACGTTTCGTGTTTCGACAATAATATTTTCAAAAGTTTTATCAACAATTTTCTGGACTTCCAATTCTATAGTGCACATTTTGGTTGAAGCGGTTAAACCTTCCGGAGTTTCTATTTTAAGATCGAATTTCACATTTTCAGAAATATCCGGAATTTCTTTGTATTCAGTTTTGATTGAATCGGTATTGCGCAGCAAATTTGCCGGACCGCTAATTTCAACCATATCGGGATCAATTTTTATTTTTGAAGAAGGACCATAACCCGGTTTAAACTCCAGTTTAAAATTCTTGATCAGCTTAACAGTCTTCGAACCAACTTTTTCAATATCGTATTCAATCTGTGAAGGTGAAATTTCCAGAACCTGAAATGAAGAAGTAAGCCATGTATTCGCTTGAATCAAATCGCTCAAATCGTTTTTACGGTGACCAATTCTTCTGTGTGCCGAAATATCAAAATTAACTTCCGGGTCTAACATCAATTTTGCCAAATCCCATCCCTTACCTTTTACTTGTATGTAAACTTCAGTAATAGAGGAATTGCCTAATGAATAATTTTTCGGCAAATCAGTAATGTTAATAGGCACTTTAATAGTAGTTACGAAAACATTTGATAGCGACACATATATCCAGAGTGCAACCGAGAAAAATGAAATTACCGATATTGTGATTACCTTTTTCTTCATACCGAAATATAAAAAAACTCCTGTGATTAAACGATTCGAAGTTTTCAAAGATAATCTGATGAAAATCTAGATAGTCGTAACTTTTTGGGTTGTATAGATGAAATTATGGCAAGACTTTGTTTACTTGCCGTTACAAACATTCACAATTGCAAAAAGTTTGTGAGGATGTATTTGTATATAAATGCGATTGCGTATCTCCACTATTCAATCTTATATTACTATTAGCAAAACAAAACATAACTGAGTATAATATTTCAACAATGGCGGCAGCTTAAGCGTCTTTTAATAGGAAATTTATGTCGAATAACAGAGATAAGTCATCCAATCGCTCTTCTTTAATTAAAGACGATTTTTTTTCTCTTCTCAAAGATGCATCAGCACTCGTAAAAGCTCCTTTAAGTTGGACAAGAAAAACTTGGATGATGATTTTCACTTTCTTTATTTTTTTCTTTATCTCAATATTTTTTATTGATAATAATCTTAGAGCCTGGATACTATCAAAGCGTAATCCATTTTTTGATTCAATATTTTCTTCATTTCATTTATACGGGAAGGTTCAACCAGTATTGATTTTGTTTCTAGTTTTCTATTTAACCGGACTTTTATTCCAGAAAGAAAAAATCCGTTCAATTGGATACAATATATTTCAGTTGTTTATCTATTCCGGAATAATTGTAACTATTCTTAAATCTCTTATTGGCAGATGGCGTCCATTTAACGGAGTAGGAGCATATTATTTTACTCCATTTGTTTTAGGACCAAATGCAAGACTTTCTCTTCCATCCGGCGATGTTGCCATTGCGTTTGTGCTCTCATCGGTTTTTGCATCTTTATATGATAATATTCTCTGGAAAAGTTTCTGGTATTTTATTGCTGTAATAACAGCAATAGGAAGAATATATCACGATCAACATTGGCTATCGGATGTCCTATTGTCAACACTAATTACTGTAAGTATAGGATTATGGCAAAATCATCGTATCCAACTAAAATCAAAAACAGTTAATTAAATTAGTTGGAAGTGCTATTGGCTTTTCTATTAGTTAATTCATTGATCTAATTAGAAATTCTATTGCCTTGGATATGATCTTTATTAAAAAACAAAGAGGTTGTCAAAAGTTTTTTAATGTCACACTGAGCGAAGTCGAAGTGTGATTAAAGCGAAAATTCTCATTTCTCGACTTCGCTCGAAATGACTCTATATCCTTTTGACAACCTCTTTATTAAGCAATTTTTCTTTTCTCAACTTTATCTAATCTGTTTGAAATACTCTCTTAATTCGTCTCTACTTGCACGCGAGATTTGTCTACCCTTAATCGGAAAATTTTCAAAACTGCGCGCAAGATGGCGGAGTTCATGAACATTCAATTGTGAGAGTTCTTCTATAGTTGGGACTTCTTTTGGAGAAGAAGTTTCTGCCCCGCTGCTGCTTGTTATCTCACTCAATGCTTCTTTTCTAAGCAAATCTAATCTTGAGAGTGTTTCCAGTTTTTTAGTCTGATCTTTTGGCTTTCTTTCTTTTTTGATTTTTACAACTTCTTCTTTACTCTTTTCCAAACCATCAAAAAGATTATCTTTAATTATATCTTTATTCATTTCAACTTTTTCTTCAACAGCTTCTTTTACCGTTTTAGTTTCAGCAACTCTTACTTTCTTTTGAGGTTCCTTTGTTTCTAAATCTGGTAAAAGAGAAGAATAATAGATGATATCTTCAAGCTGATCATCCGGGCGGGGAATTACATGTGCAGATACTAATTGACCTACGCGTTGAGCGGCGGCGGCACCGGCATCAACAGCCGATTTGACTGCGGCAACTTCACCAATGATTTTCACAGTAACCAAAGCAGCAGTAATTTTTTCTTTACTGACTAACTTTACATTTGCGGCTTTAACCATTGCATCGGCGGCTTCAATCGCACCGATTAAGCCCTTGGTTTCAATAAGACCTAACGCTAATTGCATCTATTATTTTGCTGCGCGTTTTGGCAGAATCAATTCAACATCGGTATGAGGACGTGGAATGACATGAACCGAAACCAATTCTCCAACTCTTTGAGCCGCTGCGGCGCCGGCATCTGTTGCAGCTTTTACTGCTCCAACATCGCCACGAACCATTACGGTTACATAACCGCCACCAATTGTTTCTTTACCAATCAGTTCTACCTTAGCAGCTTTAACCATTGCATCGGCAGCTTCAATAGCGCCGACCAATCCTTTAGTTTCAATCATTCCAAGTGCGTCTAGTGTCATGAATTTGCTCCCATTTAAGTTTTATCACTAATTCAAAATAATTTATCTCATCAAAAATGTCAATTTATTATTGGTATTTATTAACGAAGTTATTCATTTTTTTATACTGATAAGATAATCTTCCAGCATAACTGCCGCGGCGTTTTTGTCTAATAATGATTTATCCCGTCTCTTCTTTTTTGAACTTACTGTTTGGATTATACGGTCGCGTGCAATAGATGACGAATATCTTTCATCTACCAACTCGATTGGAAGTGTTATCCGTTTTTCCAACTCTTCTTTGAATTTAAGAACCGCTTTTGAACTGGTTGATTGACTGCCGCTTTCTTTTAACGGATAACCTAAAATAATTTTTACGACTTTGTATTCTAAGATTACTTTTGAGAGTTCATTCCAAAATTTATTATCATTTGGAACCGTGACTAAAGGATAACCGAACATATTCAACGGGTCTGTTATTGCAAACCCAATTCTCTTTTCACCAAAATCAATTGCAAGTATCCGTTGTTCGTTCAAAAAAATTTCCTTTGAATTATTATTGGTTATCTGCATCAAACCGTTCGACAGAATATATTCCCCTGTTCTTCTTCAAACGCTCTATTAATTTGTTAAGATGATCTAAATCTCTAACAAAGACAGTAATTGTGCCTTTGAAAAGAGAATCGCCGGTTGTAATGTTAACCGATTTAATGTTTGTATTCTGATACGTGGTAATACTATTCGAAATGTCTTTAAGAATTCCGGGAACGTCATCTCCGCGAATTGAAAGTCCCGCGACAAAAAACGCTCCGTTCGCTTTAGGCCATGTAACCGGAACTAAACGATCCGGGTTTGTCTTAACCATATTAATCAAGTTCTTACAATCTTTTCGGTGAATTTTTATTCCTTCTCCGATAGTTATGTAACCAATTACCGGATCACCTGGCACGGGATTACAGCATTTAGCATAAGAATATGCAAACCCTTTATGATCTCCTTCAACAACAACCTCTCCAGCGTTTCCCCGTGCTATATCAATAAATTTTTCAAACTGAACTTCCGGAACTGCTTTCTCTTCCGCTTCAATTGTAGGATTTAATATTTCATCTAAATTTATTTTGTCCTGCGCAATAGCTTTAAAGAATTGGCGGTTGTTTTCATACTTAAGTTTGCGTACAAGCTTTAATAAATCATCCGGCGTGAAAGAGAGCTTAAGCTTTTTAATTTTATGATTCCAAATCTCTTTACCTGCATCAAGAACTTGTTCTTCTTCCTTATTTAAATATTTTCGAATATTATTTTTTGCTTTATGTGTCTGAACAAACTGCAGCCAGTTTTTATTTGGATGTTGATTTTTAGAAGTGATGATTTCTACCTGATCACCGCTGTGGATTATAGTATCGAGCGGAACAATTTTTCCATTTACTTTAGCACCAATACATTTGTAACCAACATTACTGTGAATTTCAAAAGCAAAATCTACCGGTGTTGAATTTAGCGGCAGCCGCCGCAAATCTCCCTTTGGAGTGAATATGTAAATCTCATCTTGATATAAATTGAGTTTAAAACTGGCAAGAATTTCTTTCGTGGCTTCGTCTTTAGATGAATGCTCGAACACATCGCGTATCCAGTTTACCCATTCTTCAAGATCTTTATCGTTAGCCACACTATTCTCTTTGTATTTCCAATGTGCGGCTACACCTTTCTCGGCAATCTCATGCATCTTTCTAGTGCGTATCTGTACTTCTATCAGTTTGCCGTCAGGCCCAATTACTGTGGTGTGAATTGATTGATAATTATTTTTTTTGGGAATGGAAATAAAATCTTTGAAACGGTCCGGAATCGGTTTATAAAGTTGATTAATTATCCCCAGTACATAATAACATTCGTTCGCATCGTTGCTTTCAAGAATTATCCGTATCGCAAGCAGATCATAAATGTCTTCAAAAGGTCTGTTCTGAATTATCATTTTTCGATAAACGCTGTAAAGATGTTTTGGTCTACCTCCGATTTCATATTTCATGTGGTGTTCGTTTAATTTCTCAACAATAGGTTTGGAAAATCTGTTGATAAAAATTTCTCTTTCTTTACGCGTACTTTTAATTTTTTTAGCAATGTCTTCATACGCTTCTTTGTTAAGATACTTAAACGCAAGATCTTCAAGTTCCCACTTTAAGATTCCTAGACCAAAACGGTGTGCGAACGGTGCATAAATTTCTAAAGTTTCTTTTGCAATTCTTCTCTGCTTCTGCGGATGAACAAACTCAAGCGTGCGCATATTGTGAAGACGATCTGCAAATTTTACAAGTATAACACGTACATCTTTTACCATCGAGAGAAGCAGCTTTCGGTAATTTTCTGCCTGTGTAATTTCCTGTCCTTTGAAAACCCCGCCAATCTTTGTAACGCCGTCAACAATTTCGGAAACTTCTTTACTGAATTCTTTAGTAATAAAATCAAGTCCTATATCGCTGTCTTCTACAACATCGTGAAGAAGTGCGCTGATAACCGAAATATCATCGAGAGGAATTTCCCGTGCTACAATCATGGCAACTTCGTACGGATGATTGAAATATGGTTCGCCGGATGCACGGAAATCATTTTTGTGCGACTCATAGCTCAACTGAAAAGCTTTTTTGATAAGCGCTTCATTAACAGATGGAAGATTAGTTCTGCAAATCTTAAGCAGATCTTCCAACATCCGTTGGTGTTTTATGCTAATTGTCATTTCCATAATTTTTACATCAGCAGCATTTTTTTTCTTTTTGAATCGGAGGACATTTTACTGTTCCATAAGAACAGAAAACGCAGCAGTCCCCTTCAAGCGGTTTAATAATTTTGCTGCAACTAGAGCAGAGATAAAAATGCTGACATGCATTCTCCGGCATGATTTCGATTTTTTCAAACCCGCAATTAGGACATTTAATTTTTGATTCAAGTATAACGTTCATTTTAATAAACCATCCTTTATACTATAGTGTTCCAAATGTTCTGTCGCCTGCATCGCCGAGTCCCGGTAAAATATATCCAACAGAATTTAATTGTCTATCAAGAGCTGCTGTATAAATTGAAATTTCCGGATGATGTTCGTTCATCTTTTTAATTCCTTCCGGTGCAGAAATTAGACATGCAAGAATACATTCTCCTACACCTTTTTGTTTCAGAGAATTGAAAGATGCAACTGCGCTTCCGCCGGTTGCAAGCATAGGATCAAGAACAATTGTTACCGATTCATCAAGATTTTTTGGAGTCTTGTAGTAGTAATCAACCGGCTGTAAAGTTTTTTCGTCACGCTGTAAACCGATATGCCCAACTTTTGCATCCGGAATCATTGCAAGGAACGAACTTACCATGCTAAGTCCGGCACGCAATACCGGGATAAGTACAATTTGTTTTTTGAATTTGTATCCTTTTGTTTTTTCGAGAGGAGTCTCAACATCGAGTTCTGTTAGTTCGAACGATTTGCTTATTTCAATTGCAATTGAATGGGATACTCGATCCATCGCCAAACGGAATTCATTTTGATTTGTGTTCTTATCGCGGAGAATTGTTATATCTCTTTTTACAAGAGGATTTTCTACCAAGAAAAAATTTTTCATTTAAGTTCCCTCTCAATTTTTCTACCGAGTACCGATAGTATATTTATAAACGGTGAAAGCGGCGGAGTATAGTTGAAATTAACATTTGCAAGTTCTGATGCTTTTATTTTATTATGAATGAAAGACGAGATCAAATCGCCGTAACCGATCGTTTCAGTCCCGCCGAAAAAATTTGCACCAAGTATAAGTTTTGTGTTCTTATCAAAAATTATTTTGCCAAAGACTTGTTCGGATTGCGGCATCACTTTAACGAGATTTGGGATTATTGAATGTACTGAAGAAAAATTAAAACCATGCTTTTTTGCTTCGATTGAATTCAATCCTACAGAAACGAGCGACTCTCCGAAAAATTTCACCGCAATATTTTTTATTACCGGCTGAAATGTTTCGTTGCCGCCGGCAGCATTTTCTCCGGCAGTGTGCCCGGATTGATGAGCAATAGTTGCTAAAGGAAAATAGTCCGGTTTATTTACAATCCGGTTTACAACTTCGATGCAGTCACCCGCGGCAAATATGTTTGGATCGGAAGTGCGGAGCTTCTGATCAACTTTAATCCCGCCGGAGTTTCCAATGCTTAATTTCGATGAAAGAGCCAGATTATTATTTGGCTCGAATCCAACTGCCTGCAACACCATATCATATTCTAAAATTCTTCCTTCCAGTTTAATGCTGAGAAATTTCTGTCCATCATGATTATACTTTACATCTTTAGTGCCGCCAAAGAATTCTATTCCGGTTTGTTTTAACAGATCAGAAATTAGATAGCGCGTTTCATCTTCCACACCCGGCATCGGTAATTTTTCTTTTTCCAAAATAGTAATTGAATAACCGAGCTTTTTGAAAACATCCGCGACTTCCAAACTAATATAGCCGGCACCGATAATTAGAATATCACGTACTTTATTTTTTTCTAGATAAGATTTTATAGAGATTAGATCTGCAACAGATTTAAGCGTAAATACATTGGAAAGATTTTTGGGAAGCAGTGGAATTGATTTAGCATTAGAACCGGTGCAAAGAATTAATTTATCATATTCCTGTTCAAACTTGTGCCCCGTTTTTATATTCTTAACTGTAATAATTTTTTTAGACCGGTCTATCTTCTCTACTAAATGAGAAGTCAAAACTTTAACCCCTTTCTCCTTTTCAAAAGATTCCGGATTGAAGAAAACAATGTCTTCATATTTCTTAATCTCTCCGGAAAGAATATAAGGAAGTTCACAAGTTCCGGTAGAGATAAAATCCCCCGCTTCTATCATTAGAACGTTTGCATCCGGTGCTGTGCGTTTTGCCTTTGCCGCTGCAGCAGGACCAGCAGCATTGCCACCGATTACAATTATATTTTTCCGTGAGTTTAACGGGTACATTTATTTAAATCATTTTTACAGGAATAAATATAATTAATTTAGAATTGAAAGGAGAACCCACCACTTCTATTCCATCTCTGCCCCCACCCTGTTTGCGGGTGTCTAAAAAGTACAGTTTTAATTGTAGAGCGAACTTCAGTTCGTTAAAAATATTCTTATAGCAAAATAAATTTCGCTCTACAACATACCAATTCTTACTTTTTGGACAGATCTGCTATGGGAGGACCACTCCTTGACAGAGTGAACATTAATGATTTGTTAAATCAAGGTATGTACCTTGA
>JAJYXU010000066.1 GCA_021801605.1 Bacteroidota bacterium | reverse complement strand
GGATACTTAATAACTCACCTTACGCAATCCTTAAAAATTACTTTGTGCCTTAGTGTCATTGTGGCTATTTTCTAAATAATTAGTTTAGCCACCAAGTCACGAAGACACTAAGAAATCACAAAAGTGTATAAGGTGAGTTAATAATTTGAGATATCGGTTTTAACGTCGAGCATCAAAATTATGTCTTTTGTTCTTTTTTCTTTGCTGCCGGAAAAAGTATGTTGTTTAGAATCAGGCGGTATCCTGGTGAATTCTTAAACAAACTCAAATCGGTTGGGGGATCGCCTACAGCGTGTTGATAATCTTCCGGATCATGTCCTCCGTAAAATGTAAACGTTCCTCGTCCGTAATTGCCGTGTATATACTTTACCTGATCGGTTCCTGCCCGCTGACCTAAAATGTAAACCGAGTTCCTAATAAATTTTTTGTTGAACATTGTTGTCTGTCCCATAAAGCCGTGAATAACGTTTACATGATCTTGTGTAAGCATTGTTGGAACAGGATCGTATTTAGCCGAGAAATCAAAAAGAGTGAAATAATCATTTCTCTGGTCGCCTATTTCTATTGGTTGAATATCTACATTACTGTATTCATAGATCAATGGATTCATTTCTAGTTTAAAATCCTGGAAAGCGAATGTATTGCTAAAATCTAATTTTTCTTGTGCGTTTAGATCGGGCGGATCACCGTCATAAATTCTATCAACTATGTCAACATTCATGGCGGCAAGAGCTATGTCGTAAGAATCGGTTGCCGAACACATCGCAAACATAAATCCGCCTTGCCCAACAAAATTTTTTATTGTTTGAACAACGGACTTTTCCATTTCCGATACTTTTTTGAATCCAAGTTTTTTGGCTTCGTTTTCATAAAGCATCTGCTGCTCAACATACCATTGCGCTCCGCTGAATGAAGCATAAAATTTTCCATATTGTCCCGTAAAATCTTCGTGATGAGTATGAAGCCAATCATAATTCTTTAAATCACCTCGTAATATTTCATCAACCCAGATTTTATCATAAGGCACTTCTGCATAATCCAATGCTAATGTTACTGCATCATCCCATGGTTGAAAACCAGGCGGAATATAAACAGCAATCTTAGGCGCTTTTTCTAATCTTACAACTTCCATGTTCTGATCTTCACTCTGAACCAGGGAATAAATTTGTACCGCTTCTTGATTTGATAAAGGTTGGAAAGCTACACCTTTTATTCTGCATTTTACTGCAAGCTGTTCTGAATAATCAAGCAAAAAAGAACCGCCTCGGTAATTAAGAAGCCAATCTGCAGTCGTTCCATCTTTGAGAGCATTAAATGTAATTCCGTATGCTTTTAGATGGTCCGTCTGCGACAGGTCCATATAGATCAGAAGTTTTGCTTGAGCAAAAAGCGTGTATGCAAAAAGGAAAAGTGTAATAAATAATTTTATCATTAAGGGAAAAATAGAAGTTAATAACACTAGTTCAAAGTAGTTGCGATTAACCCGCCGCCAATAAACAGTGATGACGGAATTATAAACACAACTTTATTTTTAAAATTAGTTTGTTTATTTACCCGCCGTTTTTTTGGCGGGCTAATCACATACTTAAAGAACAACTTGCACCGAAAAGCCAAACCCGAAAAAACTTGCTACGACTGATTTGAAGAAGCCCCGATGTTTTCTATCGGGGTTGTTGAGACGCGTTATACTTTTGTTAACCGTTTTTTTCTCAATCTTCGTTGTTGTTCTTTTAATTCTTTGGTGCGTTCTTGCCAGAATTTTAATTCATCTTCCATATTTAAGCCAGACAATTTCTTCTGTAATATTTTTGCACCTTTTCTTTTCATCTCTACACAATCAAATTCTTTACTCATAACTTATTACCTCCAAAGGAGAATATATTGCTATTTGTTGATAACCTTCTAAAATATTTATTGTATTATAAAGAGTAATTTTTTCATAATGAACTATATGTTTAAAATTCCAGCTTACATTACAATGATTGGGCAATTATTTGCAGTTGCAAGTGCAACGTGTAAAGCATCACTCGAACTTTTCTTTGATACTATATTAGCTTTCATATATGCTTCTCTAAGTTTCAAAGCAGCTTCGGATATTTCTATAACAGTAGCATTTGATTTTAATTCATTCAGAAATTGTTTGACACGTTCAGGTGCAGCAACTATTTCTTCTTGCACTAAAGCAGAAAGAACTATATGAAACTGGTTATTCCTTACTTGTTCAAAGAACTCAAGACTTGCTTTTTGAAACTCTGAATCGGAAATACCACCAATAATTGACGTGTCAACATAAACACGAATATTTTTCATAGAATTGTCCTCTTTTACAATTATAAATTAAATAAAAGAGTTGATATTTACACCGAATGCTAAAAGTATAACGTCGTTGTGGCTAAGGCGCAGCATAGAACAGCAGTGCTACAATTGCAAACCACCTATTTGTTTTAAAATCAGTTTTGTACTTGCCCACCGCTTTCTGGTGGGTTACAAATCAACTTTGTAGGAACAATTATTTCTGAAAAGCCAAACCCAATTACTTTATCAAAAGGCCGATTCGGAAGAAGCGGTCGGGCTCAGACGCGGGTTAGCTGCAATTATTTTTGAGCCCATTCAAGTGCAGGTAAAACCCATTCCTTCAATGGTGAAAATATTATTCCATGACCTAAGCCAAGTTTAACTTCTATTTCTTTATATTCTTTGAGCCCGTCACTCTTTAAGAATTTTAGATAGCTTTTACAGCTTCCGGCAATCTCATCATTAGTATCGAATATATAAAGAACTTTCCCCCATAATTTAATTCCGTTTTCTTTCCAGAATTTTGCCATCCTCTCATTGCAAATTGCCATAATTACAAATTTTAACTCATCATTTTTCAACAGATGAGAAATCAAGACTGCAATTCCGGCTCCTTTCGAAGCCCCTACAACTGTAATATTTTTGGGTGGGACTCTATATTTTAGTAATGAATCAATTTGTGCAACAACTTTTTTTGCATAATCAAATACATTGGTATTTTTTGGACGGGGTTCACTTATTACATTAAAGCCGGTTTTAGCTAAAGATTTTAATATTTTTTCATATTCGTATGTTCCATATTTTTCACTTACAGGACGGATTCCTTGTTCCTCTATGATACTACCATGCAAATAAAAAAGATATTTTTTTAATGTGTCAACTTTAGATGGGATGTGGTTATAAATATTTTGCCCAAATAAATTTGAACTCACATAAAAAACTAAAATAAATAATAAACGATTTTTCATAGATTATTTTCCTCTTAAGTTAACATGCATATAACGGCGTTGCCGATAAGTGGCGCCCATGAACAGCAATGACGCTTATAAAACAACTGCCAATAATTTTACAAATGCCAAATACGAAAATGGTGTCCGTCTTGATTGGCTGGTTATATTGCGTTTTTGCATTTATCATAATTATGATATAATTTTGACACAGATAAAAAAGGAAATCAGTAATGCCAATTATAAAGCCAATATCTGATCTAAGAAATAGATCAAATGAAATATCTAGACTTGCCCACGATTCAAATGAACCTATTTTTATCACAAAAAATGGTGAAGGCGATCTAGTAGTAATGTCAATGAACCATTATTCTAAACTGCAACTCAAGCTTGATTTACTTTCAAAATTAGCTGTTGCTCAAAAACAAAAATCGACTGGTGATACTGGAAATAGTCTTAAACAAGTAATGACTAAAATCCGGACGATGATGGATGAGCAAAAATAGTTTTAGCGTTCGACTTTTAAGCATTGCAGAGGAAGATCTCACAGAAATAATTACTTTCATTGCTGCCGACAACTCAAAAGCCGCCGAGAACTTGGCAAACAAAATTGAAAAGAACTTAAAATTGCTTTCAGATAATCCATTATTAGGTAAAATTCCAAGCGATTCTGATCTTAAGCTACGTGGCTACCGCTATTTAATAATTGAGAACTACCTCATTTTTTACACAATAGAAAAAAGAACTGTTCTAAGTTCATAGAATGCTTCACGGTGCAAGAAATTATAAATCACTCCTTCTTTAACCAATTAATAGCAACTAACTGTTAATTTATCCTGCCGTTACTAATCTCGATAACCCACAAAAAAATGGAGGGCAGGCAAACCGGTGGTTGGAATGTTTACCCGTTGCATTTTGACGGGTTATCATTTTATATAACTTCCCCTTATTTCATCTATAAATATTTTACGCCGTTTTTCTATCGCTCTCTATATAAACCGGTTTCTCGCCCTTTAGTACAGTATCTTTTGTTACTAAACATTTGTCAATATTTTCCTTCGTCGGCAGTTCATACATAATATCGAGGAGAATACTTTCTACAATAGAGCGAAGAGCGCGTGCGCCGGTTTTTCTTTCGATTGCCTTCTTAACAATTTCTTCCAAAGCCTGCTGATCAAAATTCAGTTCAACGCCTTCCATCATAAATAATTTTTGATACTGTCTGATGATCGCATTTTTCGGTTCGGTTAGAATGTTCTTCATTGCTTTAGAATTGAGTGAAGCAAGGGGAGCGATAATTGGAAGTCTTCCTACCAGCTCGGGAATCAGACCATACTTTACTAAATCCTCCGGCTGAACTTTTTGAATGAGATTATCTCTTTCAGTTTCAAACGGATTGGAAATATTAGTATCAAAACCGATTGTGTTTTTGTTTATGCGGGATGCGATTATCGCTTCAACGCCATCGAAGGCGCCGCCGCAGATAAATAAAATATTTTTTGTATTGATATTAATTAAGCTTTGTTCTGGATGTTTTCGTCCGCCGCGAGGTGGAACGCCGGCTACTGTTCCTTCCAAAATTTTTAAGAGTGCCTGCTGAACGCCTTCGCCGGAAACATCACGTGTAATTGAAGTGCTTTCGCTTTTGCGTGCAATCTTATCTATCTCATCTATGTAAACAATTCCTTTTTGCGCTTTCTCTAAATTATAATCTGCCGCTTGAAGTAAACGCACTAAAACAGTCTCAACATCATCGCCGACATATCCGGCTTCCGTTAATGTTGTGGCATCTGCTATTGCGAAAGGAACATCAAGAATTCTCGCCAGTGTTTGAGCAAGTAAAGTTTTTCCAACTCCTGTTTGTCCAATTAGAAGAATGTTGCTCTTTTCAATTTCAATATCATCCATATCAAAAAGAGAACTGGAAGCGTTAACCCGTTTGTAATGATTATAAACTGCAACCGCTAAAATTTTCTTTGCTAAATCCTGATCTATAACATATTCATCCAAACTTTTCTTAATTAAATCTGGAGTGAGTGATGAATGATAGGTTTCTTTTTTAGGGAATGATGTAATGTTGTTCTTTAAAATTTCAACGCTTGTCTTGATGCATATATCGCAGATGTAAACATCCGGACCAGCCACCATAGATGTAACTTCACTGCCATCCCTTCCGCAAAAGGAACATTTAACTGTACGTGGTTCTTTTGGATCGCTCATTTTTAACCGTTTTTAGTTGAAAGACTTTGTAACGCTTCACGCGCACGGTCAAAATATAGTGAGTTTGGGAAAGTTTCAAGTAATTTCTGATATACCTGAACGGCTTTTCGAAGATCTTTTGTCCCGTACTGATAGCATTGTGCAAGTAGAAAAGTTGATTTATCAATGAAAATCACATTTTTTTGATTTTCAGAGACCTCTTCTAAAATTTTTATTGCATTTTGAAGATCATTTTCTGCAATTAACATCTCGGCAAAATTAATTTTTGCGAAGTCGTTAAGAATAAATAAATTGGGCAGATCACTTAGAGTTTTGAATTCAGTGCCAGCTTCTTTGTACTTATTTTGTATTGCCAGCAAATCTGCGTTGGCATAAAGAAGAAGATTTAAGGAATCTTTTTTTGTTGTGTTAATAAGTGAAGAAAACTCAAGTGCATCGTTTGCAAAATCGGTTGAAAGATTTTTTGAAGCATTGTTAAATAAAATGACTGAGTTAGAAAAGTTTCCTTTCCAAAATTCAATTCGCGCCAAATAGAAATTTGCTTCTGCAAAATTATTCGGTTCGATGCGGGGAAATCTGACGGCATTTTCAAAAAATTTTTGTGCACTTTGTAAATCATTTCTTGAAACAGCAATTTTCCCGCGTGCAAGATTTGATTCCACGTAATAGTTGGTTGTTGATGAAATGAGGGAAACTTTGCCGTAAATTGTATCGGCTTCTTGCAAATCAAAAATTCTGTTTCTATAAATCTCTGCTACTCTGAAAAGTGCTTCGACGTTGATTGCGTTGTCAGGATATGCTTTTACAAATTCGTAGTATGAATTGATAATTTTTTTGTAATCATCAACAAAAAAAGGGACTTGTTTTGTGTATGGTTTCCACGATTCATTTAGTTGATTAAACTTTTGATCAAGAGAGGTTTCTAATGTGCGGGCATAACCAATCTTTGCCGTGGAAAGATAGGATGAGTTTGTATAGTGCTGTACAATATAATTGTAACTTTCGGAAGCCCACTCATATTGCCGGCTGCGATATGCGTCTTGCGCAAAAATAAAAATGTATGTTCCGTTACCGCTGAATTCTTTTTCTGTTTTGATAACATTCTCAAATGCGTTTTTGTAATTGCCAGTAGTTTGATAGACAAATGTGAGCAGATCAAAAATTTCTATTTGTGGTTTTGAATCCGTAAAATCTTTCACTGTTTTAATTGTTTGATTTGCTGCGTCCGGTCCATTTAGATAGCCGCTCATTCGGGCTTTTACAATTTGTGCTTGTTCGGGATGATGAATAATCAAATTGCAAAACTCAATTGCCGCATCTTTATATTTCATATTAGCGGCATATATATTTGCTATGTCCATAGAGAACATTGTTGGATTTTCAGAATTTTTATTTCCTCGTTTCAGTATATCAATAGCTTTTTCGTACGCACGGTTTTCGATTGCATAATTTGCTATTACTCTGTATCCAATGTATGATGTTGGATTAAGGGCTATTCCTTTTTCCCAAACTTCAAATGCTTTGTCTGATTGATCCATAATAAAGTAAGTGGTGCCCAGCAAACCGTAAAGGTTAATATCGGCGGGAGTCTGATTAATCTTATTATTTAGGAATTCGACCGACTGTTGGTATTTCTTTTGTGAGATAAGATTTTTATTCAAAGCTTCGAAGAAAATATTATTCCACGGTTGAGCATCAACAAGTTCTCTATAAATTGTTTCGGCTTTTTCGAATTGTCCGGCTTGTTCGAAGCTCTGTGCAAGATTAAAACGATTGTCAAAATTCTGAGTTACTTGAGCAGTCAGCCCAACATAAAGGGATAAAACAGTTGTTAGAATAATTTTATAGCGCATATTAAGTCGTGCCTAAAAATTTCTCGTCAAAAATATTTCCAACGTTTAAGATTTTATGAGGATCAAAAATGAGTTTTAATTGTGCCATTTCTTTTATAACACCTTCACCGTACATCTTTAATAAATAATCACGTTTCAATTTGCCTATACCATGCTCGGCAGAAATTGTTCCACCAAGACGGACAGCTTCTTCACAAATCCTTGCGTAAATTGCTTTTGCTTTTTGATATTCCTCTTCATCCCTCGGCAGCATATTAAGATGCGGATGGCAATTGCCAAAGTGACCGTAAATTACATAATTTAGATTTGCTTGTGTTACCTTCTTTTTCAACCAATTGTAAAACGAATTGAATTGAATTGCCGGAACTGCAGTATCGGTTCCAACTTTTTTCAAATTTCGTAGTGTTATAAACTCATTCACTTTCCAAGAAATTGCATGACGGAACTCGTGAAATTTTTCCTGCTCATTTTTATCTAATGCAAGCCAGACCAGTTCTTCATCACAATTATGTTCTTTTAGGAGTTCGATCCAATTGTTCATTACAATGTCTTCATCTTTATCAAAGTCTTGTTCAAACCATACGGCTGCTTGTGCGTTATCGGGAATGTTTGGATAATCCTGTCGTAAAAAATTTAGAGCGTTTACATCAAAGAATTCAAGCGCGCGAGCGTTTAAGGGATTATTTGTAAATAACGGCTGTTTGAATTTTTGAAGAGATGTTGAACGGGCTTCGTCTATAAATTTAAGAGCATCTGCTTCATCAGAAAAAAAAGCTACACATGATAAAACATTTTTAGGAATTTCAATCAGTTTCAATTTTATTTCAGTTATAATTCCCAATGTTCCTTCCGAACCAATAAACATATCTATCAAGTCCATATTTTCTTTGCAAAAATATCCAGAGGCATTCTTGGTATTGGGCATTTTGTAACGTGGCAGTGTAAAAGAAATTTCCTTACCGCTTTCGGTTTTAAGCAAAGCTTTTAGTTGAGATGCAAAATGTTTACCGCGTTCAATAGAAATTATTTCTCCGTCCGGTAAAATAATTCTTAAGCTGAGAATAAAATCCCTTGTCGCGCCATACTTAAAGGTCCGAGCGCCGGAGGCATTTGTTGCTACGGTTGCACCTATAAAGCAGTTTCTCTCGGTCGGATCGGGCGGATAAAATAAATTTTTCGATTCAACAAAATTTTGCAGATCTTTCAATATAACAGCCGGTTGAACGAGAAGATATTTTTCTTCAGAGTTCAACTTGAGAACTCGATTCATCTTTTCAAGTGAGATTACAACTCCGCCTTCAGGAACACGCGCACCCGTCAATCCGGTACCATTGCCTGTAACGGTTGCTTTTATTTTATTCTTGTTAAAAATTTTCAAGAGTTGGATAATCTCTGCTTCGGTTTCTGGAATGTAGACGGACTCGGCAAAACCCTTATAATTGGATGCATCGGAAAGATAGTTTTGAATTTGTTCTGGATCGTTCTTAATAATCATCTAAAATCATTCTGTTAATTTGCCGTGTTTTGCCATAATAGCTTTCCAAGTTGCAACGTCTAGTTGTTCAGATTCATCAATCAGCATAATTGGAATATCATCTTCAATGCGATAACGCCGCCGCGTTGCTTTATCCGTTGATACAAGAAAATTGCCATCTAAAACAAGATCCGCCTTTGTTTCGGGACAGCAAAGAATATCTAAAAGCTCTTTTGAAATCATTTTCTTCCTCTGAAATATTTAACTCATAAGTAGTAAATTGCACTTAAATTCTTTCGGAATAAATCTAACTAATTTTTTCATAAATATTCGATCCATTTTATAAGATGACACGTGTAAAAATTTGTTGTATCTCATCAATTGAAGAAGCACAGCTTGCAATAAAATCCGGTGTATCGGCGCTTGGTTTAGTATCCGCAATGCCGAGCGGACCGGGTGTTATATCTGAGGAATTGATTTCACAAATTGCTGAGCAAACGCCTCCGGGCATATCAACCTTTCTTCTCACAAGTAAACAATATGTAAAGGAAATTATAGAGCAACAGCGCAGATGCAAAACCAACACAATTCAAATTTGCGATAAAATCGTTAGAGGGACTCACAGCCAATTGAAACAAGTTTTACCCGGAATAAAAATTGTTCAAGTTATTCACATTACAGGTGAAGAATCTATTAATGAAGCTTTCGAAGTTTCCAAAAATGTTGATGCGTTACTTCTCGATTCCGGAAATCAAAAACTTGCCGTAAAGGAATTAGGAGGGACCGGAAGAATTCACGATTGGACTATAAGCAGGAAAATAGTTGAATCAGTTAAAGTTCCCGTTTTCTTGGCTGGCGGATTAAATGCAGAAAATGTTGCAGATGCAGTTAAACAAGTAAAGCCATTCGGAGTGGATGTTTGTTCGGGTGTTCGTACGAACGGAAAATTAGATGAACAAAAAATGAAATCATTTTTTACAAATCTAAAAACTGTGTTACAATGAAGGAACCTCTTTCCTACAAAAAAATTCTAAAATTTTGGATTCCACTATCTGCAACTTGGCTGATGATGTCAGTGGAAGGTCCGTTTTTAACTGCGTTAATTGCACGCATGCCAAATCCGGAATTTAATCTTGCGGCATACGGAGTAGCTTTTGCTTTGGCTTTAATCATCGAGTCTCCTGTAATTATGATGATGAGCGCCTCAGTTGCTTTAGTTCGTAATAAATATTCTTTCTACAAGCTAAGGAATTTTGTTTATTCGGTAAATTTTTTAATCACGCTCTTCATAATAATTTTAATAATTCCTCCGGTTTTTTATTTTCTTACAATTGAATTAATGAATCTGCCGCCTGAAGTTGCAGTACTTACGCATAAAGCAGTCATCTTATTAATTCCTTGGCCGGCTGCAATAGGGTATAGAAGATTTTATCAAGGAATAATGATTAGCGGCAATGCAACACGCCGCGTTGCTTACGGAACTATTATCAGAATGTCTTCAATGTTTTTTGTTGCGGTAATGTTAATACCATTCTCTAAACTAGATGGAGTTGTAGTTGGTGCATCGGCTCTTTCTGCCGGAGTAGTAATGGAAGCACTTGCAAGCAGAATAATGGCGAACAAATTTGTTAAGAATGTAAAACTAAATCTCACTAATGATTCATCAACAAATCTTTCTTATAAAGAAATTGTAAAGTTTTATTATCCGCTGGCTCTTACTTCCTTTATCTCACTCGGAATTCATCCTGTTGTAACTTTTTTTATGGGACAGAGTAACAGAGCATTGGAATCGTTAGCAGTTTTGCCTGTATTAAATTCTCTTGTTTTTTTCTTTAGGAGTTTCGGTTTGTCATTTCAGGAAGTCGGTGTTGCGTTAATGGGCGGGAACAAAAATTATTATAAGCTTAGAAACTTTGCTTTTGTTCTTGGAATTGCTGTTGTATCTAGTTTGGGTTTGATATCGTTTACGCCGCTTTCAGATATCTGGTTTCAAAAAGTTTCCGGGTTGTCAGCTCAGTTATCTGAATTTTCTAAATTTCCTCTGATGCTTTATACAATCTTTCCCGCCACAACTGTTTTTATAAGCTTTCAAAGGGCAATTCTTGTCTTCTATAGAAAAACCAATCCTATTACATATGCAACTATAATTGAAGTAGTCGGAATAATAATAACTCTAATAATTACTATTAAATTTTTCACTCTGGTTGGTGTTATAGCGGCAATTATTGCTTACACGTTGGGAAGAATAGCGGCGATTATTTATTTGATACGTCCTTTTAAGCTGGCGCTTGATAAAAGTAAAGAATAGTTATTTGCTGATAAGTTTGAATCCGGTTCCGTGAACATTTATAATTTCGATTGATTTATCCAGCTTAAGATAGTTCCGGAGTTTTGTTATGTACACATCCATACTTCTGCCTGTAAAATAGCTCTCGTCTTTCCAAATTCTAGTCAGGGCTTCAGATCGTTCTAAAATCTTATTCTTGTTTATGCAGAGCAGTCTAAGCAGATCGCATTCCTTTTGTGTAAGTCTTTGTTCGCTGCTGCCGTGATATAGAACTCTCTTGTTATAATCAAAACTGTAGTCGCCTATTTTGAATTCATTTCTGTCATCTTCCTTCTGGACATTTTTTGTGCGTTTCATAATTGCATTCATACGCATTATAAGTTCTTCCATGCTGAAAGGTTTGGTCACATAATCATCTGCGCCTATTTTGAATCCTTCTATCTTATCATCAAGCAGTGATTTTGCGGTTACGAAAAGAAATGGAGTTTGTTTATCAATCATCCGGATTTTTTTCGCCAGAGAGAAGCCGTCCATCTTCGGCATCATAACATCAATCAAACAAAGATCGAACTTATTTGCTTTGAAATGATTGAATCCTTCTTCGCCGTTTAGAGCTTGAGTTACTTCAAATCCTTTAACGGAAAGAAATTCACGCAGCAACATTCCCAGATTAGAATCATCTTCTACTAAAAGTATTTTATTTTTCATTATTCACCGGCGATTGGAAGTATAAATTCAAATTGGCTTCCTTTCCCATCCTCGCTCGTCACAGAAATTTTACCATTATGTGCTTCGATTATTTTTTTTGCATAACTTAAACCAATTCCAAAACCGCGCACGTTTTGTACATTGCCGCTTGCCACGCGGTAAAATGTTTCGAAAATCTTTCCCTGAAATTCTTTTGGAATTCCAATTCCATTATCTTTAACTATTACAGCAACGGATTTATTTACATTTTTAGTAGTGATAGTTATTTCAGGGGTTCGTTCGTTATATTTAATAGCATTATCCATCAGGTTGGCAATAATATTTGTTACATGAAAATCATCGCAATGTATTATTGATGGGTTAGCGTTCAATTCAAAATTTATTCTTCCTTCTTTGAGTTTTATGGCTTCATCATACATCAATGCTGCAGAGCGGATTAATTCGTGCAAATCAACTTCTTCTTTAGATAAGTTAAATTCGCTTTTTTCCATTGCCGCTGTATTCAGAAGAGTTTCTACCATTATTTTCAATCGGTCGTTTTCTTCTTTAATAATTTTTGAATAACGCATTACCGAATCTTTTTTGCTGATAAGCGTTGGCTCATTTAATGCTTCACATGCAACGGAGATGGTTGAAATAGGCGTCTTGAATTCGTGTGTGATGTTGTTTATCAAATCATTTTTTACTTGAGTGATTTTCTTCTGGCGTATAAACATTTGGACTGTCTTAAAAAAGACTACAACGATTACTAATATTAATCCAACCGACAGACTCATCATACCGGCGATTGAACTTAAAACTTGTCTATGTTCATCCGGGAAATAAACAACCAATTCATTTCTATCAAGAAACATTTCAGCGGGAAAGAGAAGTGTCCTGAGTCTCGATTTTCTAATTTCCGTAATATCCGCACCTTTTTTAACTAAAGTGAAACTATTATTTCTAGTCTTATAGACACCAAAATAAAAATCGCCGCTGAATACACGGCTTTTAAATTCCTGAGTAAGAAGTTTATCTAATTGTTCTGTTGAAATACGGTCTTCAATTTTCTTTTGAGAGTTGACCTCTACCATTTCTGTAATAACTCTTTGAATAAGCGATTGTCTGTTCTTAACTATAGTATCAAAATCCGAACGCCAGACATATCGCGGCATATTTGCTCTACTATCAGGAGAGTAAGCAAATACTCTTAACTGAACTCCTTTCTTAGTTGAATCAAAATCATTTTTAGGATTGATTTTGTATGGTGCCTCGTCGCTGAATATTTTTACCATCTTAGATTTAGATGAACTATCTCCTACAAAAATTCCAAATTCCTTTTGTCTTGCATTATTTTTATTTTTAACGGAAACATCAGTTTCGGATTTATGCAAAATATTTGCAAAGACTGTTTTTGCCGCTTCTTCCTTTTCTATTTGATCTACTACTCTTAAAAGAGAATGAAAAGCGTTTCTGCGGAAGCGCTCTCGCTCAACTTGGATCAAATTGGAAATCCAATACATTTGAACTGCAATTAAGCCGATAACCGCCAGGGTCATCAAAGCAACAATGATTTTTATTTTTCGTTCTTTCATACTTCTAAATTTAGCCTAATCTTCGACTTAATTCTTACCTTTAACAATTTTTAACAAATATTTGGAACCTCTTTATGATTTTGAGATGTATGAGAAAGTAAATAATAATAAAGAATCTGAAGAGAAAGAAGTTGAAAAGAAAATTGAAAAGAAGTAAAATTATTTTTTGTGAGCCATACGAATTGTGGCTCACTTATTCCTCATTTGTCTTTCCAGAATAAAATTTTTTTCAAATCCGAAAAAAATTCTTGTTGCTTTCGAAAAGGAATAAAATTATTTTATAATCAGATTCAGTAGGCGGATATCCGATTATACTAATAATTCTTTTTTATGATTCTATGCATGAATCTAATTTTGTCATCTTTTAGAAAGGAATAAATCAAAAAAATATAAAATATTATTGGAGGTATCTTCATGGATTCATCCTCCGAACATGAAGTTAATAATCAGTTAATAGCATATCTAAAAAATTTGGAAACAAGAATTTCTCTGATTGAGAAGAAACTTAATCTCGAGAATATTCCTTCAGAAGATAATTTCGAATTACCTTCCTTTATACCTCAGAATATTTCAGAACGGGCGGATTCATTAGAAACTCAGATTGGACAATTCTGGTTTGCAAAAGCCGGTATTGTAATTCTAGCCATTGGAATAATATTTCTAATGACATTCCCTTATCAAAATTTGCCGTCATTTTTCCCAAGTCTCGTTGGATTCATTTTGGCTGGAATCCTTTTTTTGTTATCGAATTATTGGAAAAAGTCGCTTCAATTTATATCACAATATATTTTTGGCGGAGGGTTACTCCTTCTTTACTTCTCAACTTTGCGCTTACACTTTTTCTCGGCTAATCCCGCAATTGAAAACCGAACGCTTGAATTATTTCTTCTTTTAGCAGTTTCAGTCATTCATATTTCCGTTTCGTATAAAAGAAGATCTACCTACTTAATGGCATTCGGTATAACTTTACTCTCCATGTCAACGCTGATAGGAAATAATTCTTGGTTAATTTTTTTCACGTTAATGTTGGTCAGTGGACTATCGGTTTATTTAAAACAAAAATTGAATTGGAACTCGTTCTATACATTTGCGATTCTTTTAGTCTATTTTATTCATTTTATTTGGTTCATTGGTAATCCGGTTGCAGGCAATAAAATTGCCCTACAGAGCTCACCCTTATTTAATATTTATTCTCTTCTTATTTATGCGCTAATTTATGCTTACGGCAATTTATCTGGAAAACGGGGTGAGAGAGAATCGGTCATTACAATATTAAACACAATGTTTAATTCTATTCTTTGTTTCTTTCTTTTATTAATTATCTCTCTTACCAAATTTAGCGTCACGGCAGCTATCTCCGAATTAATCGGCTCTCTCGTTTTCTTATTTCTTTCTGTTATTTACTATGAGAAACGAAAAAGTAAATATTCCACTTTCTTCTATGCTATTCTTGGCTACACTGCATTAAGCGTTGCAATAGTTAATAGTTTTCCAAAGCCCGATTATTTTGTTTGGTTGAGCTGGCAAAGTATAATTGTGGTTGCAACAGCGCTTTGGTTCCGTTCAAAAATTATAATTGTCGCTAACTTTATAATGTATCTAATAATATTCTTTTCCTATTTAGTATTGGAAGAAAAAATTGGTGTAACTGCTCTAAGTTTTGGAATTGTAGCATTAATAAGTGCACGTATTTTAAATTGGCAAAAGCACCGGCTCGATCTCAAAACTGATGCGATGAGATTATCCTATCTCGGCTCCGCGTTTTTCATCTTTCCTTACGCACTCTATCATATAGTTCCAAAAGATTATGTGGCTCTATCTTGGACAATAGTTGCAATTGGCTATTATGTAATGAGCATAATTTTAAAGAATAAAAAATACAGGTGGCTTGCGATTTTAACATTTTTATTAACGGTTCTATATATTCTTTTTGTCGGCACAACAAATTTAGATCCAAGTTACAGAATTATTTCTTTTATGTTTTTGGGAATCGTATTACTTGTGATTTCAATTTTATACGCTAAACGAAAGAAAGGAAGTGATTTAATTAATAATTAAAAATACTCAAAGTAACGGCGGGCAGATTCATGAAAAAATTTCTACAAAAAATTCCGGAACAAGTTAAACGCCTATCAATACTTTTAGTCGTAGTTGTGATTGTTTTTATTATAGCCACATCGCTTCTTACGCCTAAAGATTTTGGTTTGATAGGTCATTTTCGTGCCAGTTCAGTTCAAAATAATGCTAATAAAAAAATGCAATATGCCGGACAGGAAACCTGCAGTGACTGTCATGAGGATATGTGGAAAACTAAAAATGCAGGCTATCATAAAAATCTTTCATGTGAAGTATGTCATGGACCATCACTTAATCATGTTAACGAGCCTGATCAATTCAAACCGGTAAAGCCGAAGGGGAGAACTTTTTGTCCTGTCTGTCACGAATATAATCCTTCTCGACCTACCGGCTTTCCGCAAATAGTAACGGCATCACACAATCCACGGAAAATTTGTATTACATGCCACAATCCTCATAATCCAACTCCTCCGCAAACGCCAAAAGATTGTTCGGCGTGTCATGCCGAAATATCAAATGCGAAATCTGTTTCGAGTCATATGGATATACCATGTACAAAATGTCACAAAACTTCGGCGAAACATAGACTAAGTCCGAGGGAATTTTTACCAACCAAACCAACTCAACGAGAATTCTGCGGACAGTGCCACTCTAAAGAGGCAAAGAGTGATGAATCTATTCCAAGAATAAACATGACAACTCACGAGCCGAGATATGTTTGCTGGCAATGTCACTACCCACACTTACCGGAGGCACAATAATGGAAAACAATATAAGTCAAACAGATAAAAAAGTTGAAAGAAGAAGTTTTCTAAAAAAGCTGGCAATACTTGCTCTTGCACCAATTGCGTTTGGGTTTCTTGGCTCAACAGACAAATTAAAAACTATAAAAAAATGGATGCTGGAAAACGGATATGTACCCAACAATCACAAATGGGGAATGGGTATAGACATAAATAAATGTATTGGTTGCGGCAGATGTGCTGTTGCTTGTAAAAATGAAAATAATGTTCCCCAAGAACCATTCTTCTTTAGAACCTGGGTTGAACGTTATAGAATTTATGAAGACGGCGATATTCAAGTAGATAGTCCGAATGGTTCTATAGATGGTTTCGAGAATTGGCGTACAAACAAAAAGATGTTAAGAAGTTTTTTTGTCCCCAAAATTTGTAATCACTGCGAAAATCCTCCTTGTGTACAAGTTTGTCCTGTAGGAGCAACATTTAAAGGTGAAGATGGAGTTGTTTTGGTTGACTCAGATTACTGTGTCGGATGCAGATATTGTATACAAGCATGTCCATATGGTGCAAGATTCTTACATCCCGAAACACATACCGCAGAGAAATGTACATTCTGCTATCATAGAATTGTACAAGATAAATTGCCGGCGTGTGTTGAAGTGTGCCCGACTCAGGCAAGAGTTTTTGGTGAGTTGAATAAAAAAGCAAGTCCGCTAGTTCGTTTCTTAAGAATGAATAAAATTGGAGTACTTAAACCATCATTGAACACCGAACCAAAAGTTTATTATGCTAACTTAGATATGGAGGTAAAATAACATTGGAAGAACTTATCCAACATTTGACGCCAATACTTAAGGAGATATGGGGCTATATTTTTCCAAATGAAATTGAACTCCATTGGGGAATTCTTATAGTATTATATCCTTATTTAACAGGATTAGTTGCCGGTGCATTTATATTAGCATCGTTAGTTAAAGTCTTCAACGTAAAAGAACTTCAACCTACATACCGTTTAGCAATGCTTACCGCAATGTCATTTTTAATTGTAGCTCCTCTTCCTTTACTTGCTCACTTAGGTCATCCTGAAAAGGCATACGAAATATTGATTACGCCTAACAGCGCATCTGCCATGGCTATGTTCGGATTTGTATATGCCTGGTATTTGATGGCGGTTTTATGTTTAGAGATTTGGTTTGAGTATAGAAGAGATATAATTCTTTGGTCTCAGAAAGAAACGGGAATTAAAAAATGGATTCATAAAATTGTTTCTCTTTTTTCAAAAGATATTTCAGAAAAGGCAATCCACTTCGATAAAAAGTGGGTAAAGATTATTACAATTATAGGAATTCCTTCTGCATTTCTATTGCATGGTTATGTAGGATTTATATTTGGATCTGTGAAAGCAAATCCATGGTGGTCAAGTGTGCTAATGCCGATCGTTTTCTTGTTCTCTGCAATTGTTTCCGGTATTGCGATGGTTTTAGTTCTCTATATGATCATAACGCCTATTCGCGGAAAACAATTGGATATTTTGTGCCTGGATAAATTAGCAAGTTACTTATTCTATGTAATGATAATAGATTTTTCATTAGAAGCGTTGGATTTTGTGCAGCGTGTTTATGAATCGGAAGAATCCATTAAAATCTTAGCATATCTTGTCTCTAACAAGTTGTTCATCAGTTTAGTTGTAATTCAACTTTTTATGGGAATGCTTATTCCGCTTACTATGATTGCACTCATTAAAATTTTTAAATCACCGCCGGATTTAAAGAAAATGGTTTATTTTATCTCTGCAATTCTTGTACAAGTTGGCATTTTTTCAACTCGTTGGAATATTGTAATTGGCGGACAATTATTTTCCAAAAGCTTTAGAGGGTTGACTGTCTACAAAATAACATTTTTTGGATTGGAAGGATTTTTTTCGGCGGTAGTTATATTTTGCCTTCCATTCATAATCCTGTATATTCTTACAAAGATTCTTCCGCCGTGGGAAGAAGTTAGAAATCCATAAAAGAAAAATTTTGGCTATAATTAATTGAATTTGTCATAAAAAATAAATTGGTTATGAAATTAGATAGAAGAAAATTTCTGAATACACTTTTAGGTGTTGGAGGAATTGGCGGAATTTTAGCTGTGTTTTATCCAATCATTTCATTTTTAATTCCACCCAAAAGCGCTGAACCAAAAGTGAATTCTGTTAAAGCAGGTATAAGTGCCGAATTTCCAACCAATAGTTACAAGATAATTAAGTTTGGTAGAAAGCCGGTCATTCTAATTAAAACAGAGGACAATCAATATAAAGCATTGTCTGCCAGTTGCACACATTTAGATTGCATTGTTCAATATAAAAGTGATACAAAGCAGATCTGGTGCGCATGTCATAATGGAATTTACGATCTGAACGGTCGTAATGTTTCAGGACCGCCCCCAAGACCTCTGGAAGAATATGATGTAAAAGTAATTAAAGAAGAGATTGTTATTACTAAAATGGGTTAAAAAATGATCGGGAATATTGGGAATAAAATTATTTCATGGATTGATGAGCGGTATGATCTATCTCCATTAAATAATATGCTCAAGCATAAAAAGGTTCCTGTCCATAAACATTCAATGTGGTATTATATGGGCGGGGTGACTCTGTTTTTATTTTTGGTCCAGTTACTTACAGGAATACTTCTGCTTCTTTATTATAGACCGGGCGAAGACAATGCTTACGAAAGTGTACGATTCATAGTAACCGAAGTTAGATTCGGATGGTTAATTAGAAATGTACATAGTTGGTCTGCCAATCTATTAGTTCTATTTGCGTTTATTCATATGTTCAGCGTTTTCTTTTCTAAAGCATATGAAAAACCGCGTGAGTTAACTTGGATAACAGGTTTTATCATTTTGGTTTTTACTCTCGCATTCGGATTCAGTGGTTATCTTTTGCCATGGAATGAACTTGCATTTTTTGCAACAAAGGTTGGTACAGATATAGTTGGAGTGGTTCCGGTAATTGGAGAACCGCTCAAAATATTTTTACGCGGCGGTGAAGAAGTAACGGGTGCAACTCTTTCACGGTTTTTTGGTATTCACGTTGCAATTCTTCCCGCCATATTTACAGTGTTTTTAACATTGCATTTATTATTTATTCAGCGGCAAGGGATGCATGAACCAGAGCACTTCAAAAATTTGCCGGAAGAAAAGAAAAAGTATATTCCTTTTTTTCCGGATTTTGCTTTGAAAGATCTTCTTTTGTGGGTTATTGTTTTTAATATTTTGATCTTTTTAGCTCTTTATTTTCCGTGGGAATTGGGAAACAAGGCAGATGCATTTGCAGCGGCTCCAGCAGGAATAAAACCGGAATGGTATTTTATGTTCATGTTCCAATCGCTGAAACTTCTTCCAGCGCACATTTTATTTATAGAAGGTGAATTACTTGGAGTATTATTTTTTGGCGTCGCGGGTTTTGTATGGATGTTAATTCCTTACATCAAAGTAAAACGTAAACCTAATTGGAAAATCCAACCCCTAACTTTAATTGGAATTATTATTGTTGCGTTCATAGTGATAATGACCGTCATAGGTTACTTAGTATAGGGAATAATAACATGAGAACAAGATTTTTTTACTTATCGATATATTTTATAACAATTTCATCTCTACTCGGTGTTGTTATTTCCGGTCAGAAGGAAAATAAAACTATCCAGAGTTCCAAAGAAGATCATTGTTATTCATGCCATAAAGAAATAGATAATCTACCCAAAGATTTTTCAGAAAACGATATACACCGTCATGCAAATATTTCATGTTCATCTTGCCATGGCGGAGATCCGACCAGCGATGATCAAGAAGTTGCTATGAGTCCTTCAAAAGGATTTGTTGGCGCACCTAAACACAAAGACATTCCTAAATTCTGCGGAAAGTGCCACTCGAATATTAATATTATGAGAGTATTTCAACCAAGAATAGCAACAGATCAAGTTGAACAATATTATACCAGCATGCATGGTAAAAAACTTTTGACGGGAGATGAAAATGTTGCAGAATGTGCCAGTTGTCATTCTGCCCATGCGATATTTCCTGCTAAAGATCCGCGCTCGACTGTTTATGCATTAAATGTTCCGGGTACATGCAATAAATGTCACGGCAATTCAGAGCTGATGAAAAAATATAATCTTCCAAGCAATCAATTGGAAGAATATTCGAAAAGTGTTCATGGGGTTGCGCTGCTTAAGATGAAAGATTTAGGTGCGCCTGCATGTAATGATTGCCATGGCAACCATGGTGCAATGCCTCCAGGAATTACTTCAATCTCTCATGTGTGCGGAACTTGCCATGTGAGCAATATGGAATATTTTAGCTCGACAAGAATGGCAAAAGCATTTCAAGAACAAGATTTTCACGGATGCGAACAATGTCATGGTAATCATACTGTGTTAAAACCAACCGATGAAATGATAGGTGTGGGTAAAGATTCGAAATGTGTTGACTGTCATTCATCTGGTGATGAAGGTTATACCGTTGCGAAGAAAATATATTCATTGCTGACAAATTTGAAAAATCAGTTTTCCTTGGCAGATGCAAAATATTTAGAAGTTAAGAAGAAAGGAATGAATGATATTGAAATTGGGTTCCTGCTTCAAGATGCTAAACAAGCTCTGATTCAATCAAGAACATTGATTCATACTTTTGATTCGACTAAAGTTGGCGCTAAAACAAAAGATGGTATTGAGATTTCTAATAAAGCTTCTTTGCTGGCACAAAAAGAAATTGATGAATATTATACACGCAGAAACGGTTTTGCTGTAGCAACTTTAGTATTTCTTCTAGTTGTCATCGCACTTTATTTCAAAATAAAAGATAAAAAGAAAAAAACGGAGAAATAGCTCATAACGCCGGCAAAACCAACAAAGTTTTATTTGTTCACTATCTTCAAGTCGGAATTTCTGTTGTTTTGGTTGTTGGGTAATAGTGGTGACATGTAATTTTTCTTAATACTTTGATAACTTCCAATGCAGTTATTCGTGGAAGTTTTTCGCTCACACTGCTACTTCCATTGAAGTGAGACTTATTGACTCTGATAAAGGAATTTCTTCGCCGGATTTTAATCTATCTTCGATATGTAATCGTATAGCATCTTCTATATTCTCGATAGCTTCCTCGTAGGTATCGCCCTGTGTATAACATCCTTGAAGTTCAGGACAAAATGCGAAATATCCATCTTTATCTTTTTCAACAATTACCGACATTCTATAAGTATTCATATCAATATCTCTCTGTAGTTTATTTCAAATGTAATATTTCAACGATTGCAAAACAAAATTTGGCAATGGGGAGAGATAGAAGTTAGGAGTAGAAGAAAATCAATTAGACAGGATAGTTGGAATTTCAAATTGCTCTAAGTAATTTTACAACTAAAAATTTAACATTTTCATTATACTATTCATTAGAAAAATATTAACGTCATAAGGAATCAAATGAAACTAAAACTACCTCATTCAACTCAAAACTGGGTTTCACTTATTGGTGCTACAATTGCGTTGATCAGTCTTTTCATGATAATCTTTTTATTTGTTATTACTTTCACATCCGGAGGCGGAACTTATCTAGGATTAGTTGTATATATAATTCTTCCGGGCTTTTTGGTTTTGGGATTGGTAATGATTCCTATCGGCATGTTTCTGAAGGTTAGAAAGGACAAAAAAAAACATCTTCTTCCCCCGACTGAATGGCCGCAGGTTAATCTAAATGATATTCACCACAGACACGCCTTCTTCATCTTTGCAATAGGAACAACAATTTTTCTTTTTCTTACTGCATTAGGCAGTTACGAAGCATTTCATTACACAGAATCAGTAGAATTTTGCGGTAAGCTTTGTCACAGCGTAATGGTGCCCGAATACACTGCATATCAAAATTCCCCTCATGCAAAAGTTGCTTGCGTTGAATGTCATGTTGGTGCAGGAGCAGATTGGTATGTAAGATCCAAGTTATCGGGTATGTATCAAGTTTATGCCGTTACTTTGGGGACGGTTCCAAGACCGATAGAGACACCAATATCAAATTTACGCCCGGCACGGGAAACATGTGAACAATGCCATTGGCCGCAGAAATTTTATTCTAGAAAATTGGTAACTCAAAGACACTATCTGACAGATGAAAAAAATTCCGAGTGGGATATTTCTCTTACAATAAAAATCGGTCCGCAAATTAGTGCTCTTGGCACACAAGAAGGAATTCATTGGCACATCAATCCGAACGTCCGCGTAGAATATAAAGCGTCTGATAATCAGCGGGAAAAAATTCCCTGGGTTCGATATACCAACCTGAAAACAGGAGAAGTTTTTGTTTATCAAGATCAAAATGAAAGTGTTGAGAAAAAAGCTTTGGATACAATGCAGACGCGCACTATGGATTGTATGGATTGCCATAACCGTCCTTCGCACAATTATCAACCCCCCTCATTTTTTATTAATACAGCACTTGCCGCCGGTACAATTCCAAAAGAACTTCCGTGGGTAAAAGCGAAAGCGCTTGAAATAGTTGACAAAAAATTTTCCACTACGGATACAGCAATGATTGTTATTAGAGATGAGATAAATAAATATTATAAAGAAAAGTATCCCGATATTTATTCGGACAAAAAATATTTGGTTGATAAGGCAATTCAAGGAATTCAGGAAGCGTTTAAGAAAAATATTTTTCCTGAGATGAAGGTTCAGTGGAATGTCTATCCGAACAATATCGGGCATATGGAATTTATGGGATGTTTCCGCTGCCATAATGATAATAACGCAACGGCTCAGGGGCGATTGATAAAAAAGGATTGCAACCAATGTCATTATATTAATGCGCAGGGACCGCCCGACAAATTAGAGGTTTCACCAATCAATGCGTTTCTTCAGTTCAAACATCCCGATAAAGATAGCGGCGATGCTTGGAAAGAGATGAACTGTGTTGAATGTCATACTGGGGTGAATCCGTAAAAAGATTTTAAATGGAACGCAGATCACTATGATCGGTTATGATTATAAAAATCTGCGTTCTATTCTTTTGTCCACTTTCAAATCGAATAACACTTTTTTCTTTTATATATTTCGTCCGGAATAAAACTCAAATCATCTTCTTATGATCGAAATAATAGATCTTCACAAAAGTTTTGGCGATAATCACGTTCTGCGGGGTGTTAATCTCGAGATCAAAGAAGGAGAGTCGCTTGCTATAATTGGAAGAAGCGGCTGCGGAAAAAGTGTACTCCTTAAACATATAGTAGGATTACTTTTACCGGACGAAGGACATATCAAATTCGATGGAAAAATTATAAGCGACCTTGACCGGAAAGAACTTTATAAGATCAGGCGTAAATTCGGTTTTCTTTTTCAAGGTGCGGCGTTATTTGATTCTATGACTGTAGAAGAAAATGTCGGAACAGCACTTGTAGAAAATGAATCCGGGTTTTCAAAAGAAGAAATAAAAAAGATAGTTACAGAGAAACTTGAACTTGTAGGTTTACCGGGAACGCAAAAATTAAAACCATCCGAGCTTTCCGGCGGAATGAAAAAACGGGTTGGTCTTGCCCGTGCATTAGTTACAAATCCGGATTATATTTTGTATGACGAGCCCACGACGGGTCTTGATCCGATCATGTCCGATTCGATAGACGATTTGATCAAAGACTTAAATCAAAAATTGAATGTAACTTCAATCATTGTCACGCATGATATGTTCAGTGTTAAAAATACTGCCGATAGAATTGCAATGATGCATGAAGGGAAAATATATTTCACCGGTACACCTGAAGAAGTATTGAAAAGTTCCGATCCCATAATCAAAAAATTTATTCAACGAACTGGATTCTAATGGCTAAGAACAGAATAAAATATATTTGTTCTAATTGTGGTCACGAGGAATTAAGATGGCTTGGTAAGTGTCCATCGTGTGAAAGCTGGAATTCCTTTACTGAAGAATTGATTGAAGAAAAAAAATCTTCGAAGAAAAAATTCAGCGGTGAATCTTCAATTACCAAATTGAATACTGCTACTCATCAAAGTGAAGATAGAATTAAAACAAATATTGAAGAATTTGACCGTGTCCTTGGCGGCGGATTGATGCCGGGTTCTGTGGTGCTTATTGGCGGCGATCCCGGAATTGGAAAATCAACGCTAGTTATGCAAGCAGCGGCTAAAATTAACAGTGAAGTTTTATATGTAACGGGGGAAGAATCTGCAAATCAGATTAACCTCCGCGCTAAGAGATTGAAAGTACATTCGGATAAAATTTCTGTAATGACTGAAACCGATCTTGATATCATTCTTAATGCAATTGAAAAGCACACTCCCGAGGTTGTAATTGTAGATTCAATCCAGACTACTTATAAATCAGATTACGATAATGCGCCCGGAACCATAACGCAGATTAGAGAATGCACAGCCGAGCTAATGAAACTTGCAAAGAAAAAACATTGCTCAATAATTATTGTCGGTCATGTTACAAAAGATGGAACTATAGCTGGTCCAAAAGTTCTTGAACATATTGTTGATACAGTTTTGCAATTCGAGGGAGAACGCAGTTACTCATTTAGAATATTGCGCGCACAGAAAAACCGTTTCGGCAGCACAAATGAAATTGGTATCTTCGAAATGCATGATGACGGATTACGTGAAGTTAAAAATCCGAGCGAAATATTTTTAAGTGAACGGGAAAAAGAAATCACCGGCTCGGTTGTAACATCAAGCATGGAAGGCACTCGCCCGATTCTTTTGGAAGTGCAGGCACTGGTAACACCGTCGTCTTATGGAAATCCGCAGCGAGTGGCAACCGGATTCGATTACCGCCGGCTTTCAATTTTATTAGCTGTTCTGGAGAAGAGAGCCAATCTTCGGTTGTCAGTGCAAAATGTTTTTCTAAATATTGCGGGCGGAATTAGAATTGACGAACCCGCTGTTGATCTTGCCGTGTGCTGTGCAATCGCATCGAATTTCTCCGATAAGTTTGCAAGGAATGATACAGTTGTAATCGGCGAAGTCGGTTTGGGAGGAGAGGCAAGGAGCGTTAGCAATATTGATAAGCGAATCCAGGAAGCGGCAAAACTCGGTTTTAAGAAAGTTATTATCCCTTCCAATAATTACAAATCAATTAAAAATAAAAACACAATAGAAATTATTGCTGTTGATAATATTCTTGAAGCAATTCAGATGGTATTGAAATAAACTACCGTAATAATGACCATTCGATTAAATCATTATTGGCAAACACCGCTTGCAGAACAATTAAGGTTGCTAAACAAAAGAGCGTGAGAAGTGAAACAAAAAATATAAACAAGGGGCTAACGGCCTCGATCGCCCTTGTTTTACTTCTTCCGTTTTGCGTCTTTAAGTTATTTCATCAACAACATTTTTTTTGATTGAGTGTACTTGCCGGCGTTAATTGTATAAATATAAATTCCGCTTGTTAATCTGCTTGCGTCAAAAGTTACATTATGGTATCCGGCTGTTTTATTTCCATTCACTAATGTTGCTATCTCTTTGCCGAGCATATCATATACTTTTATTGTTACAAATCCATTCTCCGGCAGTTGATAATTAATTGTCGTTGTTGGGTTGAATGGGTTTGGGTAATTGCTAATTGAGTAATTTGCTGGCAACTCGTTTGAAAGAGTCGCAACTAATTTGTCTTCCAACATAGAATAATTTTCCATACCGAAAACTGCTTGAAAGTCCGGAT
>JAJYXU010000069.1 GCA_021801605.1 Bacteroidota bacterium | reverse complement strand
TTATTGTATTAAGCAGTGATATTAACAAATCTATTGAAGCCGAATACAAAGACCTTGGCATTGAATTTATTTTTGAAAAACCGGTCAACTTAGCGAACTTCAAAAATGCAATTGAGCGTTCATTAAGGAAAGCGATTTTTAACTAAATAGAAAACACTCTTCTTACAATAAATAATTAATCATTATCTATCATTCATTGTAATTTTAGTACTGCACCTGTTACAGATTCTAAAATAATTTTACTGCCGGTTACATAACGTGTTTTTGCGCCTGCCAAATCTTTATCTACTAAAACACTCCAAACACCTTCTGGAAGCGGAAATTCTAAATTCTTGTTTGGATCTGCGTTGAAGAGAACAATGAAAGTATCTTTGTTATGTTTTAAAATATATCCGAAACCGAATTTACTTTTCGGGTGTTCATAAAAAATTATGTTTTCATATTCTGCTCGGCGGAATGCCACATATTTATTGCGTAATGCTATCAATCCTTTGTAATAATTTAACAGCTCTTTGTTGATCTCAGCATGTTTATAATTAATATAATTTGTTTCGTTGTCTTTGTTGTACGAATTATGATCAATCTTTCCCTTTTCTTTATCCTTCTCCTTTTCATCAAACGGAATAACTTTTGAACGCGCAAATTCTTGCCCCTCATGTATCATAGATATTCCTTGAGAAGTCAAAAGAAACAATGCGCCCAGTTTATTCAACTTCATTTGGCGGTAGGTAAGTTTGACATTTTTATCAACATCTTTTATAATTTTATCCGGATCAACTTCACGGGAACCGATTCTAATAAAATCGCCAAGAGTAAAACCATCATGCGATTCAAGATAATTTACCGAATGCTCTTTCTTCTGGAACAAACCGAGTGAATCACGGATTAATGTACCGTTTACATAACTTTTTATTCTATTGAGTGAATTATTCCCATACCAGTGACCAAAAATCCAGCCGAGACCATTGTTCGGGTTTTCTCCTTTAATTCCATTGCGAATCTGGTCGTTCCATGATGCCCAATCGCGCTTTGAAAATCCCTCGGGATCGTATCCGCCACCCCAAGGTTCGCATGTGAACACAACGCTTGGATTTACTTTTCTCGCCTCTGAAATTATTTCTTCGATTGTTTTCCAATCTATAAGTTTTCCAAGGTCAAAACGGAAACCATCAATGTGATATTCTTTCATCCAATACAAAATACTTTCAATTATAAGACGACGCATCATTGATCGTTCGGTTTTCAAATCGTTGCCGCAATAACTTTCTGCAATATAATTTCCATTTGCATCTAATCTGAAATAATATTTTTTATCAATTTGTTTGAGATTGCCGGTTTCGTATTCCGAAAGATGATTATAAACAACATCCATCATCACGGCTATACCTTCTTTGTGAAATGCTTTCACCATATCCTTAAATGCATTAATCTGCTTTCCTTCTTCACCTATCCATTTATTCCATTTCATCTTTTCCCAATTCTCATTGTAATAAGCGGCAGGCGCGAAAAAGTTAGACGTCATATATCCCCAATAATTTCGCCCATACGGATTCCATGTGTTAAATTTTCCTCTTAAAGAATCCATAAAAGGAATTTCGATGTTGCCGAATTCTTGAGACGGTAATAGTTCAACCGTGTTAACTCCAAGGGATTTTATGTAATCGAGACCGCCGCGAATTCCTTTTTCAGTCAAACCTTTATATGATCCGCGGTTCTTTGCGCCGGAAGATTTATGAGCTGTCATATCACGCACATGCATTTCATAAATTATCAAATCGCGCCAATCCCGTTGTATCCAATTTGTTTCTTCCCAATTGTAAGGTTCATTTTTTGTAACAATCGCTAAGCGTGGATTCATATATGTTGTTAAAGATGTAACTGCTTTTGCGTATGGATCAACACAGATAGGAACTTTTGTGATAAATACATCATCTCCTTTGTGAAAAACCTTGTAGCCATAAAACTTACCGTTCAAATTATTATCAAGAACAACTTCCCAAACGCCGTTTGCGTCTTTATTAAGAAAATATTCTTGATACTTTTTTTCGTCCGGTTTATTGAATACACAAAGTTTTACTTGAATTGCAGAGGGGGCAAACAATCTGAAAAATGTTTTCCCGTTTTCTATAAACGAACCAAGTTTTTTATCCGAATAATATTTGTCCAATTCTCTTGAATGTTCTTGAAACTCGGCTGAATCCGGGATTAATTTTGTATAGCGTGTTTCCTTTAGATACAACTTTTCTCCTTTAGAAATTTGCAGAGCAATAAAAATTCCAATTAATAATAACACCGGGTTTATTATCGAATATTGCTTCATAACTTTCACTCTCACTATTTTACTTTAGTATTTCAATAGCAAATTTATATTATCTGTGTCGTTAACTTTTATGTGCAAAATCTTTTTTTCATCATCGAACTCTATTGCGGAATCTAACAGCTTCGTTCCATTCATCAAAACTCTCTTCGGCATACTTGTATCCAGCAAAGTGAATAGATAATTTTTTCTGTCGTTCTTAAATCCGTCTTTCAATTTATTTACAATCAGTTTATAAACTTGAGAATCTTTCTCACACTCAAACTTAGTTAGGGAATATTTATCATCTACATAGTTGTAAGAAATTCCGTCATCTTCATATAAAGTATATTCGGATTTGGCAGAAGGAAAAATAACTAACTCGAGCTGTTCGATTTTTTTCTCGCCAACATAATTTTGTGCAATCTGCATTGGAATCATGCCGCCTTCTTTAATGTACAGCGGAATTTTATTCATTGGCACTTCGGTTATTAGCCACTGGTTGCCTTTAATAGTTTTATTATTATTCCAATCGTACCATTTACCATCCGGTAAATATAATTTTTTTGTTTTTTCGGTTGATGTAACAACCGGTGCAACAAGAAGATTTTCCCCAAGCATATATTGAAACTGTGCATCGCGCGAATAGCAGTTATCGTCATTCTCATAATTTAAAAACATTGGGCGCATAATTGGCAAACCGGTTTGTGATGAAATGTAAAATTCATTGTACCAAAAGGGAAGAAGTTTATAACGAAGCTGTATAATTTGCCGGGCGCGTTCTTCGGTCCATTCGTTAAAAGCAAAGGGCTCGCGCGCTTTAGTATCAATTGCAGAATGCCCCCGGAAAAAAGGAGTAAATGCGCCAAGTTGGATCCAGCGCACATACATTTCATTTGTAGGTTCACCGCCCATGAATCCACCCACATCAGATCCAACAAATGGCACACCGCTTAATCCAAGGTTCTGCGGCATAGTACAAGCAAGCGCAAGATGTTCTTCGGTGGATGCGTTGTCGCCGGTCCATACAGCGCTGTATCGCTGAATGCCGGCAAAACCTGCTCGTGTTAATATGAAATGTCTTTTGTCGGAGTACTTTCTTAAACCTTCACGTGTTGCGCGTGCCATAGAAAGTGCATAAACATTGTGAATTTTTTTATGATCCGACTTAAATCCATTATCATCAAACTGAACAATGTCCGGAAACGCCTGTCCCCACGTTGAAGGTTCATTCATATCATTCCAAAATCCTTCAATTCCAATTTTAAGAAAAGGTTGAAGTTTATCTCCCCACCATTCGCGTGTTTCTTTTTTTGTGAAATCCGGAAAGTAAGCCCAGCCTGGCCAAACTTCTCCTTGGTACGGAATGCCATCCGGATATTTTGCGAAGAGATTTTTTTTCAATCCTTCTTGTGCAGCAAAGTAATTGGAATCTACTTTAATACCCGGATCTGTTATTGGGATAATTTTGAATCCGTCTTTTTTTAGATCAGAAATCATTTGTCCGGGATTTTTAAATCTCTCTTTATCCCATGTAAAAACTCTGTATCCATCCATGTAATGAATGTCGAGATATATTACATCGCACGGAATATTTTTATCGCGGAAATTTTTTGCAATATTACGAACGGTAGATTCGGGGTAATAGCTCCATCTGCTTTGCTGGTAACCGAGCGACCACATAGGTGGCAGTTCCATTCGTCCGGTGAGTTTTGTATAATCCGAAACTACACGCTTCATCTCGGGTCCATAAATAAAATAGTACTCCATTTCGCCTTTATCTGCACCAAACCAGTAGAAACGGTTGTTACTTGCACCAAAATTGAAATATGATTTGTATGTGTTATCGAAAAAAATGCCATAAGATTTATGATTGCGCTGACCGATGAAAAAAGGAATTGATTGATAGAGCTCATCTTTTTTACTCGTGTACTCCGGGTAGTCCGTATTCCAAAGAGTGTACTGTTTCCCGTTTTTAATTAAGTCGTCGGATTTCTCTCCGAGTCCGAAAAATTTTTCATCACGGAAAAGTTTTTTAAAACAGCGAACTTCTGCATCGTCAAACGAAACCCCAAAACTTTCCTCGTCAGAATTAAGAAGATTCATCTGCTTATCGTACAAGGAAACCCGGCAAGGATTCCTAGAAATGTGAACGATTAATTCTTCTGTTGTGAGAATAAATTTTTCTTTTTCTTCTTTGAAATCAAATTTGGCTTTTTCCGGCTGCTGATAAACCACTGCATAAGAGGGAGCTTTTGAAAAATCATTTTGATTTGTGTAACGGAAACGGATTATATTCTGATCAACCACATAAATCTTCAACTTTGCATTACTCAGCGTGAACTCTACACAGTTTGACTCAACCTTATAACTTTTTACTCCGCCGATAAATTCAAATCCTGCATGAACTATCGAAACAAAGAACAAAATGGCAATTGAAGTGAAAATTAGTTTTTCCATTTGAATACCCAAAAATGAATTGTCTTAAATACAAAATAGGAATTATGTGAATGAATGGAAACGGTAATAAATTCCGGAGAGCTTTTTTTTAATACGGATGAATTAAATTGATCCTATGCTGCTTATAAATATTCTTCTTAGATTTCGTAGAGAAAATTAAATATTAATCCGGAGGTAAAATGACAAAGAAGTTTTTCCTTTTTGTATCGGTGTTTTTGATTTTGGTCTCAATTACTTCAGCTCAGAAAAGCGCTTTTACAATTGAGGATATTTATAAAATAAAAAATGTCGGCTTGCAAGTGATTTCTCACGATGGCACTAAGATCGCATTCACGGTTACTACCAGCGATTTTCGCAAATCGAAATCCAATACGGACATTTATATTATGAACGCAGACGGCTCGGACATTAAACAATTGACAACAAATCCGGCAGCGGATTACAATCCGATTTGGAATATTGACGATAAGGGAATTTATTTTGTTTCAACACGCGGAGGAGCCGAACAAGTTTATTATTTATCATTGCTTGGTGGAGAGGCAGCTCAGATTACAAATTGCGGATTGGGCGTTTCATCACCAAAACTATCTAATGACGGAAAATATTTCTTATTCACCGCGCAGGTTTTTCCAGAGTGTGGCGCAGATGAAAACTGCAATAAAAAAATTAGTCAGGCAATGGAGAACGGACCGGTTCAGGCGCACTTAGCAGACAGTCTTTTTATTAGACATTGGACAGAGTATTCAGACGGACAGTATTCTCATCTGTTTGTTTATGATATTGAAAAGAAAAGTGTAGCCGATGTAACTCCAGGTTATTTCGATTCACCCGCATTTTCAGTCGGAGGAAGCAGCAACTATTCTATTTCTCCGGATTCGAAAGAGATTACGTTCGATTCCAAGAGAGTATCGCATCCGGAATTGTCAACAAATGTTGATGTATGGACCGTATCTACGGACGGAACCGGTTTAAAAAATATTACGGCATCAAACTACGGCTCGGATTCCAATCCGAAATATTCTCCCGATGGAAAATATATTGCTTACTTAACACAAGTAGTTCCGGGATATGAATCTGACAGAATCCGGCTGGCAATTTATGATAGGAAAAACGGAACAAACAAAATTATAACTGAGGCATTTGATAATTGGGTGAATGATTTTGAATGGGCAAACGATTCCAAATCAATTTATTTTACCGGACATGAAAAAGGATACCAGCCGTTATTCAAGATCGACATTCAGACACTTGAGATTAAGAAAATAATTGAGAACAATGCCATTTCAAGTTTTACTCTTTCTCCCAAAAATGATTTTATTGCGTACACATATTCTTACGTTAACAAACCTGTTGATATTGCACGGTTCGATATTAAAAAATCCGAGAAGCGAGATCTCACTTTTTTCAATAAAGAGATTGAGGAGAAAGTTGATATTAGACCGGCAGAACAAGTGTGGGTTAAAGGAGCTGATGGAACACCGATTCATCTGTTCATTGTAAAGCCGCATAATTTTGATCCAGCGAAAAAATATCCGCTCGTTATTAATGTTCACGGCGGTCCGCAAATGCAATGGATGGATTCGTTCCGTGCTGATTGGCAGGTTTATCCCGGTGCGGGTTACATAGTTGCATTTCCTAATCCGCACGGCTCTACCGGATACGGACAGGATTTTACTTTAGCAATATCAGGTGATTGGGACGGAAAAGTTTTTCAGGATGTAATGAACGTAACAGATTATCTTGAAAATCTTCCTTATGTAGATAAGAATAGAATTGGTGCCATGGGCTGGTCGTACGGCGGCTATTTTATGAATCTACTTCAGGCGAAGACAAAAAGATATAAATGCCTTGCATCAATGATGGGTATTTATGATCTATCAGAATTTAAAAGCGAAACGGAAGAATTATGGTTTGCTAATTGGGATTTGAAATCGAGAACAAATGATCCGAACGATTATGAAAGAATGTCGCCGAGTAAATACACAGAAAATTTTGCTACGCCCACACTTATAATTACAGGTGAAAAAGATTACCGCGTTCCTTACACTCAGAGTATCCGTTACTTTACCGATTTACAAAAGAAAGGAATCGATTCGAGATTGATTATTTTTAAGAATGACGGGCACTGGCCGAGCGGTTTGAAATCGATGCCGCTTTACTACAATGCTCATCTAGAATGGTTTCATAAATACTTAGGAGGCGATCCTGCACCATGGGACAGCAAAAAACTTGTGAGAAATCTTCAGTTTGAATAAGATGATTTAAGAGGCGTTGATGAGACGCCTCTTTTTTATTTTAAAAAAACCATCTTTCTGGTTTCGGTATAGTCTCCGGTATCTAATTTATAATAATAAACACCGCTGGATAAATTAAGTTTTTGCGCGTCAAATTTTACTTCATATTTTCCCTTCGGCTTAGTTTCATCTACAATCGTTTTAATAAAATTTCCGAGTTCATCGTAAATTTTTAAAGTTACATGAACGTTTGTTTGTATTTCATAACGGATTGATGTGCCGTTATTAAATGGATTAGGATAATTTTGATTGAGTGAATAGACACTCAGTAGTAGATCATCGCTTCCCAGAAAAACAATTCCAGAAATTGTTTTTAAAATCCAATTATCGGGATCAATCTGAATTGAAATTGGTTCACCATCGACTGTAAGTTCGAATGTTTGTATTTGTGAATTATTAATTAACGTTTGTTTGCTTGTTCCTTGTGCAGTTGTGATTGCTAACTGAATTGGCATCGTAAAAAATTTTGGATTGGAATTTAAAGTCTGAGTTAGCTTAAGACTAATCTTATATGTACCATTCACATCGGATTTATAACCCCATTCGGCAATATAGATCGGATAATTCTCACCGTAAATCCACTCCTTGAAAAAATAATCTAAACTTTGTCCGTAAACTCTTTCCGCAATTCTCTGAAAATCTTCTGTGGTTGCAACGTTGTATGCAAGTCCCGGTTCATTTGCATATTCACGCATGATCTGGAAAAATTTGTCATTGCCTACTATTCCGCGTAACATGTGAAGAACAATGGCGCCTTTTTTATAAGAACGAGCGGAATTAAAAATTTCACTCTCACTGGAAATATTCTGAACGTAAATAGTTCCGACAGCTTTTTTTGCACCGTTGTTCGGATTATTCATGAAGTTATCAACGTAGTTTTTAAAATCTGCTGTTCCATATTTTGCTTCCCGGTAAATACATTCGCTATAAGAAGCAAATCCTTCATTCAGCCAGATGTTTTGCCAGTCTTTGCATGTAACTTTATCACCAAACCATTGATGTGCCAATTCATGAGCAATTACGTTTTCGAAATTCATTGCGCCGCCGCCCATTGAAGTAATTGTCTGATGTTCCATCCCCCCGCTCCAGCCAAATTCTGCATGACCATATTTCTCTTTTAAATACGGATAAGGTCCAAATTTTTCCGAATAGATCTTTAGCATATCAATAGTTTTTGCTACGGCATTTCTTCTTGTATTATCTATTCTTTCAGGATAACAATAATGAATCACCGGAAGAAATTTCCCGGGTTCATATTCAAACTGATCATTAATAGTCTGATAGTTTGTCATCGCAATTGAGATCAAATAATTAGCAATGGGATAATGATTTTTCCACTTATAAGTTCTTGTGCCATCGGGATTATCAACAGTTCCTACCAAAGAGCCATTTGAAACGGAAACGAAAAATTTATCTGCAGTTATCCATACATCTGATGAGTCTACTTTGTCAGCAGGTGTATCTTTGCTTGCCCACCAATCTCTTGCGCCATATGGTTCACTCAATGAAGATATTACTGTTTTATAAAAAGTAGCAGTGCTATCACGAAAAGAAAATGATGCTTGACTGATAAATCCAGAACCGCTTGTTGGTATACCGCCGTATGTGATGTCTACCGAGAATTCTTCTCCCAATGAGTATGTCCTATCAAGATTAATTACAAGTTGGTTACTGTTTTGAGGTTGAGAGAAATTTAAATTTATTCCTGTCAATTTAACGGATGTAACATGTAGAGCGTTTACTAAATCCAGATAGAATGTGTTGATCGGGGATTTTGCAGGACGAGCTTTAACAGTTATAATTCCGTTCAAATAATTTGGATTGGTTGTTACAGTCAGATTCAATTTGTAATAAGTAACATCAATATTGCTGTCGCCGGGATATAAAACTTGAGCTGTTTTATTCAACCGGGCAAACGCTTTTATCTTTACCTGAGAACAAAAATCCGCGGCATCTTGAGGATAGTTGATACAAAACGGCAGAAGTAAAAGAAGAATTCCGAGTTTCTTATTCATATACTCTCAAACTTTTAAATAAATGTATGAATCATATTTTCAAGAAAAAAGAGAATTATTTGTTCTCAATTTCTTTTGTATTTTGGAAGAGCGCAATAGAGAAAATTATATCGATCACGTTGAGAGCAAAGATAGATTCTCTTATGCCTAATTATGCGGCAAATATCATGTCAATTTTTAGTTCGGGAAATCTTATGAAGAAAATCAAACTACACTGGCAAATTCTGATAGCAATAGTAATCGGAATTTTCTTTGGACTTCAATTTACAGATTATGTCCCTTATGTATCGTGGCTGGGTGATCTGTTTCTGCGGGCATTAAATATGATAATTATTCCGCTTGTCCTGAGTTCTCTAATTTCCGGCGTTGCAAATATCGGCGGTGAAAGACTTGGGCGGGTTGGAATGAAAACGATGTTGTTTGTTGTGATTACTACAATGCTTGCCGTTCTGACCGGATTATTCCTAGTGAATATAATTCAGCCGGGCGTAGGTGCTGACCTTGGATTAATGGAGAAAGTAGATCATTTGGCCTCTTCTCCAACTTCATTCGGAGAAACTTTGATGAGGATTGTCCCCACTAATGTTGTTGATGCAATTTCAAAAGGTGATCTATTAGCAATAATATTCTTTGCAGTTTTCTTCGGAGCTCTCATTACAAAGCTTGATACAAAGTATCAATCATTTCTTAGTGATCTCTTTAATTCGATCTTTGAAATAATGATGAAGATGACGCTAATCATTATTCAATTTGCACCGATAGGAATTTTTGGAATCATTTCTAAAGTTGTTGGAAAACAGGCAGCAAACCCGCAAATTTTGGTTGCAATCGGAGGCAGACTTGGTCTTTTAGTAATTACTGTCTTGTTAGGTTTTGTAATTCACTCATTAATTACTTTGCCGCTACTATTGAAGTTTGTGGCTAGAGTAAGTCCGTTGAAACATTATCAAAATATGTCCACTGCATTGTTAACGGCGTTTACAACAGCTTCATCTGGTGCAACATTGCCTATAGCTCTCGAAGCAGTTGAACATAAAAACGGCGTATCAAATAAAATTGCAAGTTTTGTTCTTTCTCTTGGAACAACGGTTAATATGAATGGAACAGCATTATTCGAATGTGTGGGCGCTATTTTTATTGCACAGGCTTATGGTATTCAACTTTCATTCGGACAGCAGGTAATTGCGGTTATTATCTCACTTCTTTCAGCAGTTGGAGCGCCGGGAATTCCGATGGCAGGTTTAGTTGTGATGACAATAGTTCTTAAAGCAATGGGTTTGCCTATCGAAGGTATCGGTTTAATTCTTGCAGTCGAAAGGATTCTCGATATGTTCCGAACCGCAATCAATGTTTTGGGAGATACATCAACAGCAGTAATTGTTGCAAAAAGCGAAGGAGAAATTCTTAAAATATAATGATGAAAAAATTTCTTTCTGAAATTTGAAGTGCTGTTATAAATAGCGCTTTTTTTATTAGTAGAAATTTAAGAAAGTCGTTATAATGATTGCGTTTGTGAAGTCAATAAAGAAAGCTCCAACAATTGGCACAATTAAAAAAGCTTTTGGTGCCGGTCCAAATTTATCCGATAACACCTTCATATTTGCCATAGAATTCGCAGTTGTGCCTAACATGAACCCTAAAAATCCTCCGCTAATTACCGCCGCTTCGTAATCTTTTCCCATCAATTGAAAGATCGGCCAGAAACAAACTAGGGCTATCATTAAGATTTGAGCAAGAAGAATAGAGATTAGCGGTAAAGCTAATTCCGTCAACTTCCATAAATTTAAAGTCATCAATGCAATCACAATGAAAAGTGAAAGGGAAATATCGCCAAGTTGATTTATTGTGTGATGAGGCAAATTAAAAATTTTTGTTTTATCGTCTACATTTCTGATTACTCCGGCGGTAATCATTGCCCCAATATATGCCGGAAGAGTTAAACCCCATGATTTAAATAATAAACTTAATCCGCTGCCAATCCACATAACAGCTAAGATAATAACAATACTTTTTAACATGTAGATGTATTGAATATCTTCTCCGACAATCCAGCCGCTTTTAACAGATTCATCTTTATTGAATTCTTCGAGCTTATGTGCGCTTGAAATATTTTTTTTTGTTACTGGTTTATCCGTTTTGAGATTGTATTTTTTTATTAGATAAGTTCCAATTGGTCCGCCGATTAATCCTCCCGAAACAATCCCAACCATTGCCGCTGCAACTGCAATAGTAGCGGCACCGTCAATTCCTTTTTGCTGAAATAACGGTGCAAATGCCAATCCGGTCGCTGGCCCGCCGGTTAATGTAACCGAGCCGCTTAACACTCCTAGAAGAGGTGAAACGCCAAACGGAAGAGTAACTAAAATTCCGACTACATTTTGGAGAACAGCGAAAATTGTCGCAATAATAAAAAATTTGAAAACTGCTGGTCCTCCAACTTTTAATAAAGATAAACTTGCATTGAGTCCAATTGTAGTGAAAAATGTAATCATCAATGGTTCGCGTAAAGTTGTGTCAAATTTTAAAACCTCTATTCCATATTGATGTGTAATAAGGTTAAATATGGCAATCAGCAAACCCCCAACAACAGGCGCAGGAATATTATAACGCCCAAATGGTTTGATTACTTTGCATAAAAGATGTCCTACGAACAAAAAAACGCCTGATAGAGCAACTGTTTGAATAAGATCTAATTGAAACAAACTCTCTCCGGATCATTTAAAAAAATAATGAATCTACTTTTAACTTATCGACGTTTAATTTCGATATTTGATTAAATTTTTGTAATGACTGAATTATTTTTCAATCTTTTCACAGAGTTCTGTTAGAACTCCTCTTGTGGATTTTGGATGAAGGAAAGCGATGTTTAAATTGTCGCCGCCTCTTTTTGGTTCTGTATCTATCAATTGGACCCCTTTTGTCGCAACTTCTTTAAGAGAGTCTTGGAGATTATTAACGGCAAAAGCTATATGATGTATTCCTTCTCCTTTAGCTTCAATGAATCTTCCGATTGGTCCAAGTTGATCTGTTGATTCCAGAAGTTCAATCTTAGTTTGTCCAACCATAAAAAAAGCTGTTCTAGTTTTTTGAGTTCTTACTTCTTCCACCAAGTAACATTTCAAGCCAAGAACATCCTCGTAATACTTTATTGCTTCTTCCATATTTTTTACTGCAATACCAATGTGCTCAATATGTGTTATTTCCATTATTTCCTCAATAAGATTAATGATTCTACATTAAGAATTAGATTACTACACGTTCTTTGTATTCACCAAAAACTTGCCGCATGGTATTACAAATTTCTCCAATGCTGGCATAAGATTTTACAGCATCAATAATGAACGGAATAAGATTAGTATCAGTATCAGCTGCTGTTTTGAGTGCTGCAAGTTTTTGATTTACTTTCTCGATATTCCTTTTGGCTCTTACGTCATTCAGAAATTTTATTTGATTGCTTTGAATTTGTTCATTTAATTTTAGCAGCTCACCCGGATTGTCATTCTCATCAACAAATTTATTTACACCAACAACAATTCTTTCATTTCGTTCCATCTCTTGATGAAATTGATATGCTGATTTTTGTATCTCGGTTTGCACATATCCTTCTTCAATTGCATTTATCATTCCGCCCAATGCATCAATTTTTCTGATATATTCTTCCGCTACTATTTCAATCTGATCCGTGAGCGATTCAACGTAGTAAGAACCAGCCAGCGGATCAATAGTATTGGCAATTCCGCTCTCGTGAGCAATAATTTGTTGAGTTCGTAAAGCTATCTTAACAGAATCTTGAGTAGGAAGTGCGAGCGCTTCATCTCGAGAATTTGTATGTAAACTTTGTGTTCCGCCTAGAACTGCAGCCAATGTTTGAATTGTAACTCTAACTATGTTGTTATCAACTTGCTGTGCTGTAAGAGTTGAACCTGCTGTTTGTGTATGGAAGCGAAGCATTTGAGATTTATCTTTCTTGGCTCCAAATCTTTCTTTCATAATTTTTGCCCACAAACGCCGGGCAGCTCTATACTTGGCTACTTCTTCCAAAAGGTCGTTGTGTGCATTGAAGAAAAATGATAATTGCCCGGCAAATTCATCAACATCTAATCCTGCATTAATTGCGGCTTCGACATAAGCAATTCCATCTGCAAGTGTAAAACCGACTTCTTGAGCTGCTGTAGAGCCGGCTTCCCGTATATGATAACCGGAAATAGAAATAGTATTCCATTTTGGTATTTCCTTGGCACAGAATTCAAAAATGTTGGTGATGAGCCGCATTGAAGGTTTGGGCGGATAAATATAAGTGCCGCGTGCAATATATTCTTTTAAAATATCGTTTTGAATTGTTCCGCTTATTTTATCTCTGCCAACTCCTTGCTTTTCTGCAACTGCAATATACATCGCAAGTAAAACAGAAGCTGGCGCGTTGATTGTCATTGATGTTGAAACTTTATCAAGCGGAATTTGATCGAACAAAATTTCCATATCGGCAAGTGTATCAATTGCAACACCGACTTTTCCAACTTCACCAAGTGCCATCGGGTCGTCGCTATCATAACCTATTTGCGTAGGAAGATCAAAAGCAACAGATAAACCGCTTTGTCCTTGAGCTAACAAGTAACGGTATCTTTCATTCGATTCCTTTGCAGATCCAAAACCGGCGTACTGCCTCATAGTCCAAAATTTTCCACGGAACATTGAGGGCTGAACACCTCGCGTAAATGGAAATTGACCCGGAAAACCTAACTCTTCATTATAATAATCCGGATTGCTGTCAAGAGGGGTGTAAAGATTTTTCACCGGCACAAATGACTGAGTTGTAAATTCTTTTTTACGTTCGGGAAATTTAGAAATCGTTTTTTGGTAAATGTTTTTATCCCAATTACCGTATGCCTCTTGAACTTTCTTCTTGAGCGCTTCTAAGTTCATATTTGTTCTTTTTCCAATAAATGAAGACTTATTACAATAACCAGACCTGTGCAAGTATAGAAATAATTCATTACTAATGTAAGAAAATGAATTAAAGAAAAATATTTTTTTTGAATCTGTGGACGAATATCAATCGTCTTCTAATTAACGTAGCCGCAATATTTGTCCTAAAAAAGACATTTAAGGATCAATGCGCCCGGCTAAATTTTTCTTGACATTCAAAATATCCGTAGTTAATTTCTTTTGCGTTTGTTTTCTTTCAGAGGACAAAATATAGAACCAATTAAAAAGGAGAATCTATGAATATGGTTTTGGTTACAAAGCAAAAATTCTTGTCTTGGTTACTACTATTCCTCTTTACTATTATTCTTGTCAATGGGTGTCAATCTTCCGATGATCCATTGCAATCTTCAAACACATCGGAAAGAGAAGGATTAACATTGTGGAAATCCGCTGCGCAGGGTCTTGGTAATGAATTTGTCCCTGGAGAAGTTGTAATAAAATTCAGTTCGGGAACTTTAAGCACTCAGCGTGAAGCAGCACTCAATAGAATTAGCGCAAAAGTAACAGAGAAAATTCTTACACGCGCTATGCACGCCCGTGGCGATAATGAAGGAATCAATTTAGTATCCACCACTTTCCCTGTACGGGAAGCTGTGCAATTATTGCGTGGATTGCCGAACGTTGAATATGCAGAACCAAATTATATTTATAATCATTTTGCAACATCAAATGATCCTTATTACACTAACGGATCTCTGTGGGGAATGTATGGTGATGCTACGACACCTGCTAATCAATACGGAAGTCAAGCCGGTGAAGCATGGGCTGCCGGCAATACCGGTTCCAATACGGTTATTGTTGGAGTTATTGATGAAGGGATAATGAAAACACATGAAGATCTTTCTGCAAACATTTGGGTTAACCCGTTCGATCCTGTTGATGGTGTTGACAATGATGGGAATGGTTACATTGATGATACAAATGGATGGGATTTTGACGGTAACAATAATACTATTTATGATGGAGCACAGGATGACCACGGTACACATGTAGCCGGAACAATTGGCGCTGTTGGCGGTAACGGTAAAGGTGTTGCCGGTGTTAATTGGAATGTTAAAATGATATCGGCAAAATTCCTCGGTCGTACTGGAGGGACTCTTGCTAATGCAGTTAAAGCGGTTGACTATATTACAGATCTTAAAACCCGTCATGCAATGAATATTGTAGCAACAAATAATTCGTGGGGTGGCGGTGGATTTTCTCAAGCGCTACAAGATGCAATTGAGAGAGCAAATGCCGCAGGAATTCTTTTCATCGCTGCAGCAGGAAATGAAACTAATAATAACGATGTTACACCAAGTTACCCGTCAAGTTATCTAAACGCTAATATAATTGCCGTTGCTTCAATAACATCTACCGGTGGATTATCAAGTTTTTCAAATTACGGCGCAACAACAGTTGATCTTGGCGCACCTGGCTCAAGTATTTATTCGACTCTTCCTGGCAAGACCGGTAAGAAATCAACATATGGTTCATACAGCGGAACATCTATGGCAACACCTCACGTTACAGGGGGTGCAGCTTTATACGCTGCTTCCCATCCAGGCTCTTCTGCTTCTGTAATTAAAAATGCAATTCTCTCCAGCACCATTCCTACTAGTTCTTTATCCGGTAAATGTGTAACTGGCGGACGATTAAACGTTAGCGGATTTTAATAGTAAAGAATAAAGTTGATCGATAAATCATATTAAATAACCTTGAAAGCCCAAGTGAAAACCTGGGCTTTTTCATTGTGCGTCAGGCATATCCTTCAACAATAGGATGAATGTCCATGACAAACTTAGGAATGGGAAATCTTACAGTAAAAGTTTAATTGTGAGAGAACTATAAAGTTAGTTAATTTTAGTTATGATGGACTAATTAATTAAAAACGAGGTAATAATGAGCAGCAAAGAAATAATTCAGAATGCATTGAAGCTGTCTCCTCAAGAAAAATTATTGATTGTTGACAGCATTCTACAAAGTCTTGATGAACCCGATAAAAACCTTGAGACTATATGGGCTGAAGAGTCAGCAAAAAGATTGAAAGCGTTTCGCGAGGGGAAGATAAAAGGCATTCCTTACGATGAATTGGACTTTGTATGAAAATTATCTTTGCGGAAATTGCCGTTAAAGAATTATTGCAAGCAAGATCTTTTTATGAAGTTGAAGTAGCAGGACTGGGCGAAAAATTTTCGAATGAAATAAAAAATGCCTTAAAAAGAATTTCAAACTTTCCAACTGCCTGTCCCATCCTAAAGAATGAAATCAGAAAATGTGTTGTTAAAAAATTTCCATATAATTTACTCTACTCGATTGAACAAGATTTTATTTTAATAACAATACGTCCGAACCATTCAATATGGTTCTCTGTATTAATCGTTATATAATACCACCATGGATTTGCGTAGTCCTATTCTTTCAAACGGGACGATTCTATACGGTATTTATTTTTGTACAATGACATTTTATTATGAGACGTCCCATGGGACGTCTCTACAAAAGGACAAATATTAAACGAGTGATTCTTTGGATCTTCTGAATGCCGAAATTAAAAATCCCGCTACCATTGTTAATACTCCAATCCAAACTAAACTAATGAACGGTTTGATACTTGCTTCAACTGTTAATACTTCTTTTGGTTTTTCTAAAGAACTGTTTGCTGCGGATATTTTTGATAATTCCAAATTGACTTTACTCGAAGCGTCCATACTGCCGAGTTTAATTCTAACATCAGCATCCTTCAAATCAACAGGTATATGCTCCTGTTTGCCGTCAATACTTTTATAGACCGGTTCAATTGCTACCGTTTTGTTATTATACTTAACGGAAAGTTTTGCCCCGATCTGAAAATCTTTACCAGCCATCATAGCATTACGCACTTCGGGAGGAAAATCGAATTGATTAAAAGTAATGTCAACACCATTATATGACTGAGTTTCACCTTTGTTAATTGAGATCGAAGTAGCATTCTGATTTTCGTTTCCTTCAGAATAACTTACGGGTTCTACGTAAAAGTCTTTTGTAAAACCAACCAAAATATCGGGCTCGCGCATTAGACTGTTATTAAACTCAGCAATAAACATAACCGGTGAAATTGTTCTAACGCTGTTTCCGTTTTTAACTTCGATGTTCATTCTATATTTCTTCCCGTTCTCAAATGGTTCTATTCCTTTGAATGTAACATCATGACCGAACAGACTGACGGTTTTTCCCTTAACAAGATCAATTTGTTTTTGCTCTGAATAACCGGCGGTTGCAAGCACTCCAACCAGAAAAAGCGAAATGCCAATATGAGCAACATACGGTCCAATAAATGATTTTCTGCCGCGGAATATTTTGTAAGCGACTTCACCATTTACAAAAAGAGCAAACGCTGATGAGAATGCTAAAAGAACCAGCATTGGATTATGAACACCGCCAACGATTACAATTAGAAGTGTTAATACAACAGTGGCTATAACCGCAAACTGCGACTGCTTCCAAATATCTTTTCCCTCTGTGAATTTCCATTTTAAGAGAATACTTAAACCGTTGAGCAGAGCAATTATAATAGCTATCGGAAGATTCAGTTCATTATAAAAACTTGTCTGAACTGTTTTGCCGATTATAGGAGCAGATGTTCCGACTAAAACAATTATCGCGGAGGCAATCAATGCAACAGAACCTGTGAACAAAGCCAATTCGCGGGAAAGAACATTTTCTTCAAATGTGAAATGTAGAGTAAGAAATTTCCAGCGGTAAACAATGCCGCCAATTCCAATGATGGTAAATGCTGAAAGAAAAATTACCAAGAACCAATAAACCATCATTCCCGGTTCGCCAAAAGAATGTACTGAGGCATCGCCGAGAATACCGCTTCGTGTTAAGAATGTGCTGTAGAGAACAAGAACATAAGTCATAATACTTAGAATAAGATTCATCTTAACAAATCTTCCAACTCCCCCCTTCTCTTGTGCTTTCTTCTGAACGAGAAGAGTATGAATCGAGGCAACGCCAACAATCCATGGAACAAGAGAAGAATTTTCAACCGGGTCCCAGCCCCAGTATCCTCCCCATCCTAAAACTCCATAAGCCCAGTATCCGCCAAGCATAATTGCCAAGCCGAGAACACATGTGCCCATTAGAACCCAAGGTAATGCCTGCTTGACCCAATCGGTGTATTCATTTTTCAAGAGAGCTGCCATTGCAAATGCAAACGGAACAGCAGACATTGAGAATCCAACAAATAAAATCGGAGGATGAATCTGCATCCAAAAATTTTGAAGTAGCGGGTTCAATCCTTTCCCTTGTATAATAAAATCATTCATTGAAATGTTGCTTGATGTCAAAGAAGCGTAAAGTTCTTTTCCCATCTGAATGAATTGTTTATTCGATTGCGGATCGCTGAAGATAAAATTCTGAATAGATGGTAATGAAAGAAAAGCATTATTAATATTTTTTAATTCGATAAAATCATTTTCCATCCAGATATAATGGAACGGAGATTTAAGAAGAGGGCTTATCATTACGAGCAATGCGGTAAGTGATAACGTGAATATCATCATTACACGTGGTTCAAGATCGCCGCGTTTGGATGTATAATCTAAAAGTATCAGTCCAATGATTGCTGTAAAGAAAGTCCAAAGCATAAAACTTCCCTCTTGACCGGCGTAGAATGTTGACATTAATAATCCGGTTGAGAGATCGCTTCCGCTGTAGTTGTAAACATATTTATATTGATACTGATGAGTTAGAATTGCATGAAGAAGAAGAGCCGAGGCGGCGATTACCAAAACAGCAGTAGTGTGATAGCCGATTCTAGCCAGCGGCATTGTATTTTGATAACCTTTGTAGGTTAGATAATACATTATAACCGTAAATACACCGGCAAATAATGCCAGTGTGAGTAAAATATTGCCAATCATAAAATCTCCTAACTGCTAACTTTATGAGTTAGCTTTTTGACCTGGTTGATCTTGATATTTGGACGGACACTTAGTGAGGATATCTGTCGCGTGAAAATTTCCTTGAGAATATTTGCCGGTAACAACAAGACTTGTAGAAGATTCGAAGTTGTTCGGAATTGTTCCATGAAAAAACACTTTCATCAGATTGCCTTGAGTGTCTTTCATATAGAAAACAAACATGTTGTTGGTTTTATCAATTTGGTATTTTTTTTCTTTTACCCACGTTCCGGTTGCTTTAACGGTTTTACCGGATTGCATAATTTTGGTAAAACTCTGTTCATAAGAAACGTTAGTCTGTGTGAAGAGAAAAATCATCACACCAAGGAATACAACAATAATAGCCCCGCCGAAAATATATTTATTTTTCATTTATTTACTTCTCCTTTAATTCTTTTTCGATTGCTTTAAGACGTTTATCTGTATTAAGAAGGAATAAAAATATTCCGGACCAAATTACAAGAACAATAAATAGAACAATGTATATTGAGTTTTTTTCGAGAAATCCTAAAAATCCGCCTTCCAATTTTTACCTCAGTTTAATTTTTTAGAAAGATTTTCTTTAATAATAATTGCCTTAGAACGGACACTCCACATCCAATAATAAAGTATTGTAAATGCAAAGAGAGAGACAAAAAATACAAGCCGCATACTTCCATTCATCTTAAAATCAACAACAGGACTTGTTCCCTGCACAACTTTATTAGTTGCCGGATCTATTTCCAACGAACCAGGATGCAAGCCCAGCATTATTCTCGGCATTATAAAGATAAAGAACGGAACAGTTAAAAACGCAATGATGGAATACACCGCAGAAAGCCGTGCGCGTTTATCTTCATTATCAATTGCGGAACGAAGAGCAAAAAGAGAACCGTAGATCAGCAGAAGAATGAAGATGCTGGTTTCCCTCGGATCCCAGTTCCAGAATGTGCCCCAATTAAATTTTGCCCAGATCGATCCAGTTATTGTTGCAAGAATGGAGAACATCATTCCAAGCTGAAGAGCGGCAGATGATTTGGCATCATCATCCAGGTTTTTATTTCGCAAATATTTTATTCCGTAAACCATCGCCATTAAAAATGCAACAACAGAAAGCCATGCGGTTGGAACGTGAAAGAAAATTATTTTTGCTTTCTCTTCAAGTCCGGGAATAATTGGGAATTCGCTCCAAGAAGTTGGATGCATCACAATCGGGAATGAAATTCCGGTGACAATAACAAAACACATTAGTACAAAGAGAGTTATTTTCCAGATCATGTAAGTTCTTTCTAATAAGTAAAATTACAATAAGATATCGCAACTCAAAAATAGGCAATTGAGTCTTGATTTTCAAAGAAACAAAGCATCTTATAAGGGTAGAAATTAAACTAGAATAAACTATTTTTGAAGAGAGACTGTCAATTTTTGATGAAATCAAACAAATCTCAACTTTGACCGTCTAACTGTTCAGAAAAACAGAGTAAAATGTCAAATTCTAATCCTATAAAAAGATTATTCGATCTCTACACAAGTGATCTGAGTTACCAGGAAATTGAAAGGTTAATTAAAAGAGAAGCTGGAGAAGTTTATGAATTCTTCGCAAAAGAAATTCCTAAACCGGATCCATCGAAATCAAAGTTTATCCGTGGTTTGATTTTTATAAGAAGTCTTTTCAATGCTTTCATTCTTAAACTTACACCAGCCAGAAGAATATTTTATCTTGCTGCACTTCTTTTTTTTATTGTCGGATACTCTCGACCACAAAATGGATATGTTCTACTTGCATTTATAATTGTTAATCTTCTTCTTGCTTTTGAACTTGCAGACAAACTCTCTGCTAAAGGCGAATTAGATGTAGCGCGTAAAATTCAATTCGATTTAATTCCACAGCACGCTTCCAGCATTAGTAATTTTGAAGTAGTATCATATTATGAACCCGCACGCGAAGTCGGCGGCGATTATTTTGATGTGATTGAATTACCGGAGCGAACTTATATTTGTGTCGGAGATATATCTGGCAAAGGCATGGCAGCAGCACTTTACATGGTTCGTGTTCAGGCAATTATTCATATGCTGCTGGAAAATTATAGTAGTGTAAAAGAGATTATCATAAATCTGAAAAAATATTTTTCTAAAAATTTGAGGCGCGAATATTTTTTAACTCTTTCTATGGTATCAATAAAAAAAAACGGTTCGATAAATATTTGCCGCGCGGGACATATGCCAGCATTCTGGTTCAAAAATAATTCTAATGAATTTGAAATTCTTTGCCCGCGTGGAATTGGAATCGGTTTGAATGATAAGGGTGTGTTCGAAAAAACATTAGAAGAAATTACGATTAAGCCGGCAAGCAAAGACATTATATTTTTCTATACCGATGGAATCTCTGAAGCCATGAATACTTATTTTCAGCTTTTCGGCGAAGAGAACATAAAACGTATCATAAAAAATAATTCGGATAAATCTGCGAAAGAAATTAAAAATGCATTACTTAATGCCATAACTGCATTCAGAGGCACTGCTTATCAGAACGATGATCTTACATTCGTAATTCTAAAAACAAATTAGTTCACCTCAAAGATTTTAAACTCATCGTCTTCAGGTCTTAATTCATCATACATTCGTTTGAGAGAGTTGAAAGCTGTTTCGTTTCCGCGCTGTGCAGCCAACCGGTAGAGTCTAATAGCCACTCCTTTATTTTCCTTAACGCCCAATCCTTTCTCATAACAAAATCCAAGAGCTGTCTGGGCAAGCACCGAACCTTCATCCGCAATTCGTTTTAATATTGCTATATCCCCGGATATATTTTTAGAAACCGAATCTGCTACATTGGTAAACGCAATTCTAACCGACGCTTCTTTGCTTCCGAGTTTTTTAGCCATATTCCAATACTCAATTGCTTTCTGTTTGTCTTTTTGAACCAGTGTTCCGGCAGAGTAAAGCAAACCCATTTCAATCATTGATGGAATATGTTTCTTATCAACTGCTTTTTTAAGAAAATCCAAAGCTTGTTGATTTGAAATTTGATTATCAAACCCCAGGGCGGAAATTCCTGCCCAGGCATACATTGCATCGGCGTCTCCGTTTGCAATTCTTTCTTTGAGCTTAGTGAACAATTCTTTTGATTGCAGCATACCGAATAAAAATTCACCGGCTTTAAATGAACCTAAACGGTAGGCGCGTAGATAATTAAATGCGGCAAGGACTAAATCTTTCTGAAAGATGACTCCTTTTTCATATGCGCGTCCGGCTATTAGAAGAGCTTCAGGGCTTCCGCTTGCAGCGGCAAAGTTTAATAAACTTAATGTGCTTGAATCCTTTGGCATAGTATCTTTGGAAAGATTATCTAATCCAAGATATATTTTTAATTCACCGGGCTTTTTCTTCAAGACATCATTTAAGAAATTTTCTTTCTTTTCTTTATTATCTTTTTTGTCAAAATCATAAAAATCCAAATCCCAATTAGGATTCATCAGTTGAGTATTATCATCAACATGTTTAGCTAAGTTTTCTACTTCTTTTTTAGAAAGAGAATCGGTTGGCGGTGAAAAGCCGCTCTTCAATAGCTGCTTCAATGCTTCTACGGCTGGTTCATATTTACCTGCAGCGGATAATTTGAAATACTGATATGCTTTGTTTAAATCCTTGTTGATAAGAAGATTGTCAGTGTAAGATAAACCAACGGCAAATTGAGCTTCCGGCAATCCGGCTTTAGCTGCAACTCTAAAATTCTGGTAAGCTTCAAATGGATTCCACGGCACACCAATACCATTATAGAACATAATACCGTAATTAAAACGTGCCGCCGGTAAGTTTTGATCAACCGCTTTTCGAATCCAATAAATTGCTTTTGCTGTATCGGCAGGAAAGCCGTTAGCAATCAAATAACGAAGACCGAGTTCATGTTCTGCATAGGGATCGTTTCGATTTGCTTCCGTCACCAGCAGGTAGCCGGCTATAAGTGAGTAAGAAGGGTATTTTGCTTTTATCATCGGATATTTACGGGGGACGTTGTCTTTAAATGCTTCGCTACGAGTAGTATCCTGTGCAAAAAGTGAGATTGAAACGAAAAGAAAAAGTGTAATGAAATATCGCAATAACATTCCGATTAAAATTGTGAAACAAAAGTATTAAATGAACCACTTCTTTAGAATGAAATAATTTTTACCCTCCTTAGAACCGTAATCCAATTCATCCATGAGTTGTTTTATAATAAACAAACCCATTCCGCTTTCAGGCAAATTATCAATGTCATTAGGATCAAAATCGAGGTCCTTAATTACCAAATTTTTTCTGGGGAGACCGATATCAACAATTTCGATCTGTAGATATTTTGAATCTTTTTTGACGTTGATTTCAATTGGTTTAGAGCTGTTGCCGCCGTAAGAATGTTTGATTACATTATTTAGCGCTTCTGTAAGGCAAATATCAACCGCGTTACAGAGATGTTCTTCAAGATTTTCATTTGCCAAATATTTTTTTATTTCTTGAATTACTTCGGCAACGTTATCGTAATCGCTGATGATATTAAAATTTTGTTCCTTCACCAATTCTCTTGCTCATTTACACTTTGCAATATAAAAAAGAGGAATTTAACACCAAAACATAATGATTGAGAATTGAATCTATTCCAGAGAAAAAATTTATACTACCAGTTATTATTGTTGGTACTTTGAAGTTGCCTCAAAATGTGTAAAGGTTATTGCTCTCATGTTTTGTCGTCGCTCAACATGCAGTGTATAGCGGAGTTCATCCCGATGAAAATCGGGACTCAGTGTGACCCTAAAAAATACTTTTGAGACAGACTTAGTAATATTTTATTTTGGTTCCGTCTTGCACGTAGAAATACCAAACGGCAAATATGCAGGACACCAACCAACAGACGATGTGAAAAGCGGAATAATGCCTACTAAACCCCACCAGGTTTCATAGATAAATCCAAGTGCAATTATAACCAACCCTACGATAAGGCGTAGAACTCTGTCAATACTACCGACGTTCTTTTTCATAACAACTCCTTAGTTTTGTGTGAAAGTTGGATGCATTATTAGTTGCGAAGATTCATAAAGTATCTTCAGCTCTTTGTATGAAAACCACTGTGTTAAATTTATCAACTAAATTGATTTCTTAAAACATCTTCTTCGTTTATGTAATCTATTCTCGAAAAATCTCCACTGTGCTTGAATCTTGGAATTTTCTTCGAGCTCTCTGTTAGTTTCTACTTTTTGAATATGATTCCGCACAAAAACATCGTTCACTTCATTGATTAGAATTGCGTTAACACCTTTATTCTGCCACTCCGGCTTTACTGCGGTTAAATACAAATCAACATTAGGATTATTTTTCATCGCTCTCAGAATATGGATAAACCCGAATGGTAGTAATCTGCCCTTACTTTTTTGCACGGCAACAGAAAGAGAAGGCATAGTTATTCCAAAGCCGATAACTTTATTGTTAGAATCCAAAAGAATTGGAACGTAATCCGGCTTGATGAATCCGAAGTATGCTTTCACATACATATCAATTTGTTTATCAGTTAATTCAACAAAGCCGTAAAGATTTTTATAAGCTTCATTTATCAGATAAAAAATTTCTCTCGCATAGGGAAGCATTTCTTTTGCTTTTTTAACTCTTAGAATGTGAAGATGATTTCTCTCTGCAACTGTCTTTGCAATCCTTGAAACTTTTTCCGGACCTTCAACATTAGGATTAAAATTAACTAAGTACTCAACCCAATCGGCATCTTTTTCAAAACCAAGTTTCTCCATATGATTTTGATAATACAGATGATTATAAATAGAACCGAAAGTACTTAACTCATTAAACCCTTCAATCAGCATCCCCTCACCGTCAAGATCGGTAAAGCCAAGCGGACCGTGAATTTTTTTCATCCCTTTTTCTTTAGCCCAGTTCATCACTTGCATAATTAAACTTTTTGAAACTTCCTCATCATCAATAAAATCAATCCAGCCGAAACGTACAGATTTCTGATTCCATTTTGTGTTGTAATTATGGTTAATGATACCTGCTATTCTTCCAACTATCTCGTCATTTTTGTAAGCAAGCCAATATTTAGCATCGCAAAAATCAAAAGCCGGATTTTTCTTTTTACTAAGAGTTTTGATCTCGTCAAAAATTAATGGCGGCACCCAAAAGTCATTCCCCTTATAAAGTGAAAAAGGGAATTTGATAAACTTTTTCAATTCACTTTTAGAAGTCACTTCTCTTAAAACAATAGCCATTTAATAGCTCGCTGCTTATTTGTTAACTAATAATTAAATATAATCATTTACAGTAACTTTTTGATATGTATGAATAAAAAAACCCTCTCTATTACCTAGAACGTTCATTAAATAACAGTCATCCTATTTCAGGACGACTCATTTCTTTACAGCATATTCGGATAAAAAAAGAGACGCCATATTTGACGTCTTTACAATATTTTGTTCTTTAATGTAGAGAGGTTGTCTCATAAGTAAAATTTTTTAAATAATAGACCGCTGATAAACACAGATTAAACAGATTTTCGCAGATTTTTTATTTGAATAATTACTTATGAGACAACCTCTTTACGGTTATAATATTATCTTACCAGTATAAACTTCTTAACTTCCACAAATTTTCCCGCTTCCAATTTATAAAAATAAACTCCGCTGGGGAGATTGCTACCGTCAAAAGTAACTTGATAGCGACCCGCTTCTTGATGACCATTTACAAGTTCTGCAACCTGCTGAGCAATCATATCATAAATCTTTAATTTAACATTTACTCTTTCCGGAATTGTATAACTGATTATTGTAGTTGGATTAAACGGATTAGGAAAATTCTGTTCCAGCGCAAATGTAGATACGTTTTCAAGTGCCGCAGTAACGGTATCAGAATATTCATACGTTCCGTCAAAATCAATTTGCTTCAGACGGTAATTAAATTCTTT
>JAJYXU010000173.1 GCA_021801605.1 Bacteroidota bacterium | reverse complement strand
CGCAAGGTGTCATTCTGAACGGAACGAAGTGGAGTGAAGAATCTCGCAATCGAGCAAAAAAGAAGTTTTTAGATTCTTCCCCCGATAAATCGGGGTCAGAATGACAAATAATAATGTTTTTGCGTAACATCAGTTAATAACTAAAGCTTGCGAATTTTTCTAAAAGCTAATTACAAAAAACTTATGATCGGTTACTTACGCGGTAAAATAATTTCAAAGAAGCCAACCAAACTTTTGATAGATGTAAACGGCGTTGGTTATATCGTAAATATCTCAATAAGTACATTTGAAAAAATTTCTGACAAAGATGAGGTTTCTCTCTTTACATACTTAAGTGTACGCGAGTCTGCAATGGATCTCTTTGGCTTCTATACAATGGCAGAAAAAGAGATGTTTGAATTACTTATCGGCGTCAGCGGCATCGGACCGAAATCCGCACAAAGTATTTTATCAGGAATTCAAATTGAAGATCTGAAAGATGCACTCAAAAGCGGAAACGTATCAAGATTAATTTCAATTCCCGGCATCGGCAGAAAAACCGCAGAGCGGATGGTGATAGAATTGCGCGATAAGGTTGAATCAGTTGTTGATATAATTGACGGCGTTTCTTTTAACACGTCAACCGTCCGAGGAGATGCTATTGCAGCGCTTGTTAATCTTGGCTATAATCAAAAAATTGCAGAGCGAATGGTGCGAGCAGTTTCGGATAAGTCACCGGATATTTCAATAGAAGAGTTGATAAAGGAAGCGTTGGTAAATCTTAACAATTGACTCTGCCACATGTCCCGCTTTAGATAGTGGGTAATTAGAAAACCCACTAGCTCATGACTTTATTCCCATTTTGCGTAACTTCAGTTATTAATAAAGAGAGACATCTTAATGAGCTATTTCACTCATCTGGAATGCGGTTACTGCGGAAAAATTTATGATAAAAATAAAATTTGGAATTTGTGCGCCGATTGCGGAAAACCATTACTGGCGAGATATGATTTAGAATCAGCAAGAAGAGAATTCTCGAAAGATAAGTTGATGAATAGAGAATCAACCCTTTGGCGGTACCACGAAATGCTTCCTGTTGTTGATCAACAATTCCGGTTATCGTTAGGTGAAGGATTTACACCTTTGATTAATGCATCACGGTTAGGAAAAGAAGTCGTGATGAAAAATATTTTTATAAAAGATGAAGGACTCAACCCAACCACTTCCTTCAAAGCGCGCGGGCTTTGTCTGGCAATCTCAAAAGCCAACGAATTTGGGATTAAAGAAGTTTCAATTCCATCTGCGGGAAATGCTGCGGGAGCTATGAGCGCTTATGCCGCATTGGCAGGAATGAAATCATTTGTGTTTATGCCGAAAGATGTTCCACTGCCATTCATTGCCGAATGTAAAGCATTGAGTGCGGAAGTGACTTTAGTTAACGGCTTGATAACCGATTGTGGAAAATTGGCAGCCGAAGGAGTTAAAAAATTCGGAAGATTTGATGTATCAACCTTGAAAGAGCCGTACCGGATTGAAGGGAAAAAAACAATGGGCTATGAAATTGCAGAACAGATGAGTTGGAATTTGCCGGATGTAATTATTTATCCCACTGGAGGCGGAACCGGATTAATTGGAATGTGGAAAGCATTTGATGAGATGGAAAAGTTAGGATGGATTGATTCGAAGAGACCACGAATGGTTACAGTTCAATCAACCGGATGCGCGCCAATAGTAAAAGCATTTAATGATGGGAAAGAATTTGCTGAGATGTGGAGCGATGCAAAAACAATTGCAGATGGATTACGGGTTCCTGCTGCTGTCGGGGATTTTTTAATTCTACGTGCAATAAGAGAAAGCAAAGGAACCGCGGTTGCCGTAAGCGACGAAGAAATTTTTGAATCAACTAATACGATAGGAAGAACAGAAGGAATTTTTGCCGCGCCGGAAGGCGGAGCTACTTTTGCGGCATTGAAATTCTTGTTGAAAAATAATTGGATAAATCCCGAAGAAAAAGTTGTGCTGTTTAATACCGGCAGCGGGCATAAGTATATGCATCTGTGGAAGTAAGAATTCTTTATTCTTTCAATCCCAAACACTCCATTAACCTATTGTGTGCGTCTTTAGAGATGGTAACATTATATTTTTTGTAAAACTCAATTGTTGTTTCCACCGAGTTGAAATAATGTTTACAGTTTTCACAATTCTCGAGATGAGCTTTAATTGAAACGCACTTTAACGAATTGAGTTCTTCGCCAAGATTATCGCAGATGTGTGCCATCACATCTTTACATATAGATTTGTTCTCACTCATATTTAAATCTCTCGTTTAATTCATCTCTTAAAAATGCCCGCGCTCTATGCAAACGCGATTTTACAGCCGGAATTGTTAAATCTACCATTTTTGCAGTCTCTTCAGTAGATAATCCTTCAACATCCCGAAGCATAAAAACAATTCTGTAATCGGCTGGAAGTTTTTCAATTGCCTTATCTAAAAAATCTTTCAGCTCATTGTTTTCCGTAATTTTATCCGGAGCCACTTTCCAATCGGCAATACTCTTTTCGTCAATTACAGCATCTTCATCTTCAAATGAAGCAAATTCATATTTGCCGGCAGAACGTGCAAGCATCAAACAATGATTGGATACAACACGATAGAGCCATGTTGAAAGTTTCGATTCTCCACTGAACTGTTTTATATTTTTCACCATGCTCAAAAATGTTTCCTGCATGGTATGTTCTGCTTTTTCTTTATTTCTACAAATCTTAAAAGAGAAATTAAATACAGTCTGTTCGTAAAGTTTTACAAGCTCGGTTAAAGCTTTTTTGTCGCCGAGTTGAGCTTGTTCAATAAGTTTTAGTTCGTCCATGTAATTTGATGCTTTTAATTTAGTTGAGATTCACCTTTTGTATCTAAACTGCGCCATAAATAAAGACTTGCAACTGAGCAGTATGGATGCCAATTATTTTTTTTTGCTATCGAACGGATTATTTTTTCATCCGGCAATTTTTTCAAACTGTAATTTACCATTATAGACTTACGAATACCAAGATCGCCGACAGGAAGAACGTTTATTCTCCCCAGAGTAAAGATCAAAAACATGTGTGAAGTCCAGATTCCTATACCCTTTACCTTTGTAAGTTCTGCAATGATTTCGTCATCTGACTTTTTTGAAAATCCCTTTAACTTGAGCTCACCGGAAATAATTTTCTGCGATAGATCTTTAACATACTTCACTTTTGCGTTTGATAATCCAATTGAACGTAAGACAGCATCATCAGTTTGTAAGATTATTTCCGGTCGGGGTTTATTCTTAAAGAAATTTAAAAACCTTTTTTCTATTGAAGCTGCTGCGTACATTGATAACTGCTGACTGATAATAGAACCGAGTAATAAATCGAAATATTTCTTATGACTCGCCAAATTGATAATGCCAAAGTTTTTTATTATTGTTGATAGTACCTTATCGCGCTTGGAAAGATGTTTGACAGCAAGAGTAATTTCGCTTGTGAGCATTAATTACCTCAATAAATATTCATTAAATGGAAAATCAAATACTAATAACATTAAGCCGTAACAAATTACTTAAAAACGCCGATATATCGAAAATTAGTCCAAGTGGCGTGCGTGGACGGTTGATAACTATTGGAGAAGGGGAAATACTATACCGTGAAGGAGACATTGCAGATATAATTTATCTTATAACCAGCGGCGAAATAAATATTCTAAAAAAACGTCTTCTCGGTAAAACGAAATCTTACATCTTCAGCGAAAACGATTTCTTCGGACATGAAGAATTTTTTGAGGAAACCGCACGTACATCAACAGCCGTTGCGCTAAGAGATTCTTACTTAATTGCATTAACGCGCGAAGAAATTGAAACTTTGATTCAACGGGATGATGAAATTCTAATTAATCTTCGCGAACCTATTGCAGAGATTGATGAAGAAATGCTTTCGGCTAATGATGCTGCCCGCGGTTCAATTAATCAAATAAAAAACGAGGAGACTTCTCCGGTAGAAAATTTACACTGGACCACGGCTACTGAAGCTAAACCAGATGATGTGGAAGAACCAAAAAAAAATGAAGAACCGGAACCACAAGAATTTTTTAAATCAATTGCAGATATTTCGAGTGCAACAGAAGAAAATATTATTCACCCGATTGATAATCTCATATCTGTCCCCGAATCAAGCTCAACGCATACAAGAGAATTTACTTTTGATGAAAATGCATTCTTAAACGAAGATGGAATTCCAAAAGCGGAAGTTGAATTACCGGACGAACCGGCGGTTATATCACAAAAAACAGACGACGGTTTAAATGATGCGCTATTCAATATTTTGAGCGGTAATGCAACAGCAACCTTTGAAACCCACAAAAAAATAGATGAACCGGCGGAAAAAGAAAACGATGCAGCATTCTTTCAAAGTTTTGGGTTAACAGACAAACCGATTACTTCCAGGAAACCATTAGCGGATGAAATTCCACCGCCGAAAGAAGAACCAATATTTGGTTCGGAACAATTTATCCCGGAACCACAGCAAGAAATAATTGCAGCAACGGTAGATTCACTTGCGGCAGGAGATTTTGAACCGGATGATGTTTTTGACAAAGAAGAAAAGAAAGTCAAAGAGATTGAGCAGTCGGAAGTTTCAGAAAAAAAATTTAACCGACCGCCTGCGCCGATAGAGACTTCCAAATTTGACCCACAAATGGAGGAAGAGATGAATGCCGACGAACTTCAAATGATTATAAAAGCTGCCGAGCTTGTAAACTCCACCATTCGTGTTGATGAAGTTTTGAAAAATATTATTGATGTTGCAAAAGATTTAACTCACTCAGATCGGGGCACTCTTTATCTTGTTGATAACGAAAAAAGCGAACTTTGGTCGCTGATTACACTTGGCGATGAGATGCGCGAAATACGTTTGAAAATTGGCGAAGGTCTTGCCGGGTTTGTAGCAAAGAGCGGCGAGACAATTAACATAAAAGATGTTCATAAAGATCCGCGGTTTAAAGCAGATTTTGACCGCGCAAGCGGCTATACTACAAAAAATATGATCTGCTTCCCGATCAAAAATAACAAAGGTAATATTGTTGGCGTTCTTCAGCTGCTTAATAGCGCTAACGGAGAATTCACAAAACGTGACGAAGAATTTTTAGCCGCTCTTTCAATTCATTCTGCCATTGCTCTTAATAATGCTGAATTAGTTGAAAAACTTTTACAAGGGGAAAGAGTTCAATCTCTTGGAAAAATGGCAAATTTTTTAATCCAGGATATTAAGAAACCGATCCTTGTTAGTAAAAGATATGCTGAACATCTGCGCACTAAATCGCTGCCGTTAGATGCGGTTCAGGTTCTTGATATGCTGCTCGAACAATTGAATCAGGTTGCTGATTTGGTTCAGACAACATCAAGCTACTCCGAAGGCAAAACAGTTTTAAGAATGTTAAACGTGAGTTTGAACAGCACCTTCACAGATTACGCTTCCCGCGTTGAACAGTTTGTAGGAAATCGTAAGTGCCAAATTCAAAATGAATTTGATAAAGATGTTACTGTTAAGCTTGATGTGAAAGAATTTTTTCAGACTTACCAGCACATAATTAAAAACGCTTGCGATGCAATGCCTGAAGGAGGTAAGATCATTATCTCTACGAAGCGGGCGGACAAAAAAGTTGAAATTTATTTTAAGGACTGCGGACTTGGTATTTCGAATGGGTTCAAAGATAAAATTTTTGAACCGTTTATGACTCTTGGAAAAAAAGAGGGCACAGGGCTAGGACTTACAATCACGAAAAAAATAGTTGAAGCTCATGACGGTACAATAAACGTCCAAAGCGCACTCGGCGAAGGCGCTACATTTATAATTACACTCCCGATCGCTTCGGTGTTTTAGTCATTTTCATACCGGTGAAAAAAGCTAACTGCGAACGAACCGGCTTCGATTCTTACATATGCAAAATAATTTAATTACCATTCTTGGACCTACGGCTGTTGGCAAAACATTTCTCGGCGCTTTGCTTGCTAATCATTTTGGAGGAGAAATAATTTCTGCCGATTCTCGCCAGGTTTATAAAGGAATGGACATCGGGACCGGAAAAGATCTAAGCGATTATATTATTGATGGAAAAACGGTTCCCTATCATTTGATTGATGTGATCGAGCCGGAAGACGAGTTTAATTTGTTTCTCTTCAATAAACAATTCTATCAAGTTTTTAATGAGATTACTTTACGCAAGAAAATTCCTTTTCTTGTCGGAGGAACAGGGTTGTATCTCCATTCCATTTTGAAAAGTTATAAACTAAATAAGGTTGAGTCTGACAATAAGCGTTCTTCAGAATTGGATAATCTCACAATTGAGCAATTGACTTCAATTTTAAAAAATCTGAGCCCGTCTTTGCATAATACCACAGACATGCTTATAAAAGATCGAGTCATACGCGCAATAATAATTGCTGAATCCAGAACCAAAGATGATGTTGAGAAAGAAAAGATAAATTCTTTAATAATTGGCGTTAAGCTTGAGAGAGAAGAGATAAAGAAAAAAATAACTTTGCGTTTAAAACACCGTTTAGAAAACGGGATGATTGACGAGGTTAAACGACTGATTGATGAAGGAATATCTTTCGAGCGGCTTGATCTGTTTGGGCTTGAATATAAATTTTTAGGAAAATATTTAAAGAGAGAGTTGACCTATAACGATATGTTTCAAAAACTTAACAGCGCAATTCATAGTTTTGCAAAAAGGCAAATGACGTGGTTTAGAAAGATGGAACGTGAAGGAATTAAAATAAATTGGATTGATGGACCGGACTACGAAGCCGCTAAACAAATCATTTCTCAAAATTACTTTTCATGAATGAGGTGTATCTAAAAAGGTCTATTCCGTTATTTTGGATTGTGAAAATAAACCGAATTCAAAACTTTTCTATAATGATATTACCTTTTTAGAGAAGACTCATGAATCTACCCGGACAATGAATAAAGAACTGCCGTTGGAAGTAAAAAAATATTTAAGCAAGTATAGCGTGGGCTTATGGAAGCTCGAACTTTCAGGAAAAAAGAGCTATAACAACATAATTGTTATTCCCGCAATTCAAGAGTATGAAAATATTCTTCACCTTCTAACATCGCTGATTCAGAATAACAACAAATATTTTAACGAGACGCTAGTAATCTTTGTAGTGAATAACTTAAAAAGTTCACACGAAGATGTTGTAAATGATAATCGAAAAAGTTTAGAATTCATCCGGGATATCATTTCGGGAGAAACCGGCAGCGATCTTATCAATAAAATCCATTTAGCCGGATTGAATGTTGGGCTTATTGATGCATCAAGTAAGAATATGGAACTGCCTGAAAAAGATGGCGGCGTTGGTCTTGCAAGAAAAATCGGAATGGATATAGCGCTCACTCATTTTGATTACTCAAATAAAGAAAAGAAAATTTTAATCTGTCTTGATGCCGATTGTATAGTTAAAAAAAATTACTTATCCGCAATCGTTCAAGCATTTAAAAAGAGAGACACCAATGCTGCTTACGTGCAATATGAACATCTTTTTCCGGAAAATGAAAAAGAAAAACTCGCAATAATTTGTTACGAAATATTTCTCCGGTATTATGTGCTCGGGTTAATCTTTGCGAATTCGCCGTTTGCTTTTCCAACAATCGGTTCAACAATGATCTGCGATTACGAAAGTTATATTAGAATCGGTGGAATGAATAAAAAGAAAGCCGCCGAGGATTTTTATTTTATGGAGAAGCTTGCAAAAATTACATCCATAAAAAAAATTGATTCGACAAAAGTTTATCCGGCAAGCCGCGGTTCATGGCGCGTACCGTTCGGAACGGGACAAAGAGTTAACAGATATTTTGCCGGGACTCATGAAGAATATCTTTTGTATAATCCAAAATCATTTGATGTGCTGAAAAAATGGCTCCACGGTTTTAATCCTCTCGAAATTCTTGGCGCAGACGAATACTTAGAAAACGCAAAAGAAATTCATCCGGCTCTGCATTCATTTCTTATTGAAAATTCTTTTCATGAAAACTGGGAAAAAATCCTTCTCAATTCAAAAACTGACGAGCAAATTCAAAAACAGAAAATGATTTGGTTTGACGGCTTTCGCACATTGAAGCTGATTCATTTTCTTCGCGATAACGGTTTTCCATTAGTAAACATGTTTGATGCGCTGGATGAAATGTTCAATTGTTTCGATAAGAAAATAATTCGAATGAATAACGAAGAACTTCCTACATCCGAAATTCAGCAAATGTATCTCACAACATTGAGAGAAATTACTTAATCTCTTTATCGCTTAGTAACTCTTCTTAGAAATTCATCTCTAACTTGAGTATATTTTGCCCGCAATTTTTACCGGCTATGCCGGATTAACAAGAGGATCCATGGAAATCTACGAGAAGTTAAAATCAATAAAAGAAAAATACGATAAGATAAACGAGCAGCTATCAAATCCAGAAAATCTATCAGATCAAGCGAAACTTATTTCATTAAGCAAAGAAAGAAGCGGACTTATTGATGTTGTGGAAGCGTTTAACGAATACGATAGTCTGCTTAATAATATCAAGGGTAATCAAGAAATTATTGAGAGCGGTGAAGATAAAGAGCTTTCTGAAATTGCCGAGAGCGAATTAAATGAATTGAAAGCCAAGCGTGATTTGATGGAAGAGAGAATAAAATTTCTTCTCGTTCCGAAAGATCCCGATGACGATAAAAACGTAATTATGGAAATCCGTGCCGGCACCGGAGGCGATGAAGCTGGACTCTTTGCTGCCAATCTTTACAGAATGTATTCTCGCTACGCAGAAATTCGAGGTTGGAAACAAGAAGTAATTGATTTGAACGACACCGGTATCGGCGGAATTAAAGAAGTTGTTTTTAGTTTGATTGGAACGAGTGTCTTTGCCGATTTGAAATTTGAGAGCGGTGTTCATCGCGTTCAGCGTGTGCCTGCAACAGAAGCAAACGGACGTGTGCATACATCGGCTGCATCAGTAGTTGTTCTTGCGGAAGTCGAAGATGTTGAAGTGAATATTGATCCCGGCGATTTACGGATTGATGTTTACAGAAGCGGCGGTGCCGGCGGTCAGAACGTAAATAAAGTTGAAACCGCAATTCGCATAACGCACTTGCCGACCGGACTTGTTGTTCAATGTCAGGATGAGCGTTCACAATTGAAGAACAGGAATAAAGCGATGAAAGTTTTGAAAGCGCGCTTATATGATATGAAGTTAAATGAGCAGAACAGTGAAATTGCCGCTACACGGAAAACTATGGTCAAAAGCGGCGACCGGAGCGATAAAATTAGAACGTACAACTTTCCGCAAAATAGAGTTACTGATCACCGCATTGGTCTTACTCTCTATAATCTTTCGGAAATAATCGAAGGCGATTTAAATGAACTTGTTGAGAAATTAAAACTTGCCGATAGAGCAGAAAAACTTAACGCGAGTTAAAAATTTATTTTCGTATTCTGTAGAGTAGGACAAGCGCGCAACGCTGTACAGACATTGTGAGCCCCGACTGTTTCTCTCCTTTCGGTCGAGTGTCTCGCTCAAGCGTGTCATCACTAATACCCCGGAAGTGTCATAAACCGCTCTCTAATTCTTAGTTTATGATATTGACTTCGTCTATAAAATAAAGACTCGCCAACTTCTGTTCGTCTTTACGAGGCTACCTCTGTGTTCATTCAAATTACAACCCGGTCTTTTGCGTTGCACCCTAAAAGGTTACTTTGTCATGCCGCTTAGATAGTATTCGTTTCCAATTACTATCCGGCTTCTCGCTACGTGGTTTTAGAGTTTTACCATGATTGGGACTTGGTCGGTTCGCATTTTCCCACCGCACCCAATTAGATTAGTCCAAGCTTAGCTTGGAACTCATTTCAGAGGTATCAAATTATTGCTTGCTCGCTTCTATAGTGTCCATTTGCTACTAATGAATTGTTAACGATTTTACATTAAATTATCATAAGGATATTTTATTCAACATTATGATCACGGTATGAGAAGGAAATTCTTATTAGTAGAAATGATTTGTGTGTTCATTTTTTTCTATTCTGTAAAATTTGCACAGGTCTCTGAGAGAGATTCTATTAGCATTTATTTAGTAAAAGCAAATTGGCACACAGGATTAATGATTCCTGTAAACGATTTTACTAAAAAGATATTACCGGTATTATCATACTTTGAGAAGTTCGAGTATGTAGATATTGGCTGGGGTAATGCTGAATTTTATCAATCACCCGGGTTCAATATATGTCTTGCTGCATATGCGATTTTACTCCCTACCCCAACAGTGATAAGAATTGATGGGTATAAATTCCCGATTGAAAGAGTAATTGAATGGAGAGAATTTGCCATACAGTTTGTCCTAACTAAAGACAGGTTTTTGAGAATGGCTGATTTTATCAATCAATCATTTAAGTATGATGATTATAAGAAAGTTATCATTTCATTAAGAGATAAAGAAAAGCCAATAATATTTTTTAAGTCAGTTCATTATTATTTTTTTATGAGGACTTGTAATACATGGGCAGCCGAAGCAATACAATCTACCGGGGTCGAGATTGATACATTTGGACTTGTAACAGCAGGGCAGTTGTACTCTAAGCTGAGCAGATTTGGTAAAATTTTGAAAAAGTATGAATGAGGCGTATTTAAAAAGGTCTTTTATGAAATTATGCTATATGAATACAAACTAATTTCAAAACTTTTTCACTGTAAATATTCCTTTTTATAGAAGACTCATGAATGATTGAAAGCGCCGGTCGGATTGAATCTAGAACCTTAGGGTTATTTTAAAACTTCTTTTAAGTATTGACGACCCATTTCACTCTTCAACAGAGAAAATTGCTTCGGGAATATGGTGAGTTACCAAGTTTTAAGCAAAAAATATTTTTCATCCCTCTTCTCTTTTCAATAACTATAAAAATAAAATTCTTATGGCAAAAGATTCACTTCTTCTTTATTATGCAATCAAACATCCAAAGACTTAAGGGCGGTTCTAAAAATATCAATATTCTCTGCGGACTTTGCGTTTTCTCTGCGCTCTCTGCGTTAAATATTTCCATTTGATAATTTTTAGAACCGTCATTAAAATTTTGCCTAATTAAAAAACCTCTTATAATATCAAGGGAGACTTTTATGGAGAGCAATTCTTTTTCAAAAAGATTTTTAATTATTACCATACTTTTATTTTCAGCATTGAACATCTTACCGCAAAAACTCGATATGGAATTATTCAAAGGAATGAAGATGCGAAGTATTGGTCCTGCCGGAATGAGCGGAAGAGTAACTGCAATTGATGTTGTTCAAAAAGACCCGGATCTAATTTACGTTGGATCGGCGAGCGGAGGTTTATGGAGATCAACAAGCGGAGGTGTGACATGGGAACCAATATTTGATGAACAGCCTGCGGCATCAATCGGTGCACTTGCAATAGATCAAAATGTGCCGGATATAATTTGGGTCGGAACCGGCGAAGGTAATCCGCGTAACAGTCAAACAAGCGGTAACGGAGTTTACAAAAGTATTGACGGCGGAAAAACATGGAAATGCCTTGGTTTGGAAAAAACACGCAACATTTACCGCATTATTATTGATCCAACAAACTCAAACACAGTTTATGTAGGCGCTCAAGGTACAGCCTGGGGCGAAAGCACTGAGCGCGGAGTTTTCAAAACAACAGATGGCGGAAAAACATGGCGCAAGGTTTTATTCGTTGATAACAAAACCGGAATTGCAGATTTAATTATTGATCCATCCAATCCTAACAAATTAATTGCGGCTATGTGGGAATTCAGACGCTTGCCGTGGTTCTTCAAATCGGGCGGACAAGGATCCGGATTGTTTATAACTTTTGACGGCGGCGAAACATGGCAGAAAAAAACAGATAAAGATGGATTACCAAAAGGTGATCTTGGAAGAATCGGTTTAGCAATTGCACGCAACAACACAAAAATTATTTATGCACTTGTTGAAGCAAAGAAAAATGCATTGTACCGCTCCGACGATGGCGGCTTCAAATGGCAAATGGTAACCGATGAAAACGTTAGCAATCGTCCATTCTATTATCATGAAATTTATGTTGACCCCGAAAACGAAAATAGAATCTATAATTTATTCTCTTCGGTTACGGTGAGCGAGGATGGTGGAAAAACTTTTAAGCCGTTAATTACCCGCGATATTCATCCCGATCATCATGCATGGTGGATCAATCCTAAAGATGGTAAATATCTAATAGATGGAAATGACGGGGGACTTGCAATTTCTCTTGATAGGGGAAAGTCGTGGAGGTTTATCGGCAACTTACCGTTAGGACAATTTTATCATGTGAACGTTGATATGGAAACACCCTACAACATATACGGTGGTTTGCAGGATAATGGTTCCTGGCGAGGACCAAGTAGAGTTTTAAGTAGGGACGAGATTAGAAATAGTTACTGGGAAAGAATTGGAAGCGGCGATGGTTTTGATGCTGCCGCAGATCAGTTAGACTCCCGTTTTGTTTACAGCATGTCTCAAGGCGGAAATTTGATGCGCTTTGATATTATTAGCGGCGATAAAAAAGGAATTCAGCCGGTTCATCCTAAAGGGGAAAAACTTCGCTTTAATTGGAATGCTGGATTTTCTCTGGATCCAATTAACAAATCAGTTCTCTATTATGGCTCTCAGTATTTACACAAAAGTATAAACAAAGGTGATAGCTGGGAAATCATCTCTCCTGACTTAACAACAAACGATCATGCAAAACAAAAAGCTAACGAGAGCGGCGGTCTCACCATAGATGCAACAAACGCAGAAAATTTTACAACTATAATTGCAATTGCACCAAGTCCGGTTAAAGAAGGTATTATTTGGGTCGGGACTGATGATGGAAATGTTCAGGTTACAAATGACGGTGGAAAAACTTGGGAGAATGTTGCAAAAAATATTAATGGTGTTCCGGAGGGTTCTTGGGTACCACAAATCCGCGCTTCATCTTATAAAGCAGAAGAAGCATTTGTTGTAATAAATAATTATAGAAGAGATGATTGGAAACCGTATGTCTATCAAACAACTGATTTGGGAAAAACATGGAATCCGGTAGTTAAAGAAAGCGATGTTGCCGGTTATGCACTTACTTTCATTCAAGATCCGGTGCAAAAAAACCTTTACTTCCTCGGAACCGAATTCGGTTTTTATATTAGTATTGATGCCGGTAAAACCTGGACTAAATGGACCAATGGTTATCCAACAGTTTCCACTTATGATTTCGCAATTAATCCAAGAGAAAATGATTTGGTGATTGCTACGTTTGGAAGATCTATCTGGGTGCTTGATGATATAACTCCATTACGTGAATTAGCAAAAGAAGGAAGAGCACTTCTTGATAGGAAAGTAAAACTTTTCAATGTGCCTGATGCTTATCAATATGCATTCAAGTCCGCACCCGGAATCGGCTTTCCGGGTTCTGCCGAATTTAGAGGAGAAAATCTTCAAAGTGGCGCTATGATAACCTTTTATGTTTTACAAGATACATCCAAAGGAGGCGACAAAATAAAATTAGAAATTTTTGATAACAGCAATAAATTAGTTAGAACTCTTTCTCCAAAATTTGAAAAAGGTTTTAACAGAGTATTCTGGTCATTCGAAAGAAAAGGAGTGCGTATGCCTGGCGGCAGCCGTGGTTTCATGGACACTTCCCGACTAACAGAAAATGAAGAACCTGCCGGTCCAAGTGTATTACCTGGTGAATATAAAATAAAGATCACATACCAGAAGACAGCAGATTCCGCTAGTGTAAAAGTTTTTTCAGATCCCCGGTTAAATATTAAACTTGAAAACCTAGCCGAGCGAGATAACATGTATAAAGAACTCGTTCCTAAAATTGAGGCGGTTACTAAAATTACCGAACGGTTAAATGCCGCTGATAAAACAATTGCTGTGATTGATGAGAAAATGAAAGATAAAACTGATAAAAGTTTTATGGAACTTAAGAAACTGAGCAAATCAATTAAAGATTCTGTAAAAGTTTTGAATGAGTTGATCACTTCGTCAAGAGGTCAAGGTCTTGTCAATGATGAAAATAAACTCAGTGTAAAATTACGCAGAGCTTACAGTGCTGTAACCGGCTATTGGGATAAACCCGGTGAATATGAAAAGGTTAGTTTGATGATGTTTGACTCTGCGTACAAAACAGTTATGGATAGAATAGATAATTTCTTCCAGAAAAATTGGACTGAATTCCGAAAATCAGTTGAAGATGTAAAGATTTCCTTATTCGAGAATTAGAAGTTGTAGATTAGCCCATTTTGTTGCAAAGAGTAAAGAATTGTACAAAATGTATATGTAGCGGAAACAGCGCTTCAAAACTATCTCGTAAAAAATCACTACATTTGCCCCCAATCACTTTACGGCAAACACGTATGTATAATAAAAGACCATATTTTGAAAAAGAATTAGAAGTAAGTGAATCTTCACTTCATGGAAGAGGAATCTTGACTAAGATTAATATTCCCGCCGATCATGTCATTTGTATTATCGAAGGTGAAGTGATAGATGAGGCAGAATGTATTCGCAGAGAGGATGAGGAAGGGAATGTTTACATTTTTTGTAATGGTGATAATTACATCGATACTTATAAGACTGAAGTAATCAAGAATCTTAATCATTATTGCACTCCGAACTGTTACGTGGATGATCGGGATGAATCTTCTCTTATTCTGGTTGCCGAACGGGATATAAAAGCCGGAGAAGAATTAACAATTGATTACGACTATGAAGAAATTTATGAGCATTGTAATTGTGAAGTATGTAAAGACAGGAAAGCAGTATAATTTTCATGTAAACAATTTTTTTCTGCAAATTTAATTGCGTTGTTAAACGATTGAGATTGTTGGACAGAAAAAAGTAGAAGTTAAGAGATGGTTTTAAGCCATTTCGCTATAAAAGAAAAAAACCTCAAAACGATTTGTGAGTTATTCCAGTAGGTAAATAGCCGGGCTGCTGGAGTGATTTATCTGCCTGGCGCATCCTTTAACTTGTGTGGATGGACTAACTAAGTCATAAACATTAAAACGTTTTTTCAATAGTGATAGCTATGCCATGAATAACTGAGTATTGATCGCTACTGCAAAAACATCGTATTGTTAACGGTCTAGTACTTTCACTAAACGACCCACAGCTTTTCTTCACAGATATTATCAATTATAACAACAAGCGATACGTATTTTTCCCAATTTTTTTTATCATATTTCGTAAGTAAAAAACAGTTAAATGAAAAATTTGAAAATAGCGGATTTTTCTTTTAAAGAAGGCTTAAATGTGGAGAATGATATGATAAAATTTTCTCAGTGTGTTGACTCAATGAGAACATCAGAAATTCGTGATTTGATGAGTATAGCAATGAGACCGGATATTATTACGTTCGCCGGTGGTATGCCAAATAATGATCTGTTTCCGGTTGAAGAGATTGATGAGATATACAACGGGCTTGACGACAAAACAAAAAAAGTCGGATTTCAATATGGACCTACTCAAGGTTATCCGCCTTTAATCGAATCTCTAAAAGAATATTTGAGAGGTAAAGGTTTACCGGTTGATACGAATGAAATAATTATAACCTCAGGATCTCTCCAAGCAATTAATATTATTACAAAACTTTTTGTGAATCCCGGAGATACAGTAATCACCGAGAACCCATGCTTTATAGGCGGCACTTCTGCATTTAAATCTTATCAGGCTAACATTGTTAGCGTTCCTCTGGATTCAGATGGAATAATAATGAGTGAGCTTGAGAAAGCCATGGAAGGTGAAGCTAAGAATGCCAAACTTCTCTATCTCTCCCCATATTTTCATAATCCGGCAGGAATTGTTTACAGCAAAAAAAGAAAAGAAGAATTATTAAAATATCTTTACGGAAAAGAGATAATTCTAATTGAAGATGATCCTTACGGTGAACTTTATTTTGAAGATGATTACAAAAAATTAACCATACCTATGAAAACAATTCAACCCGAACCGGTACCAATCTGTTACGTTGGTTCATTCTCAAAAATTCTTGGACCTGGAATGCGTCTTGGTTGGCTGCTTGCTTCGCCAGAAATAATTAATAAAGCTCAATTAGCAAAACAATCTATGGATGCATGCTCTTCAACTTTTACACAAGTTCTTGCAGATCAATTTTTAAGAAAAGGGAAATTGAAACCTTACATTGAACGATTGAGAATTGCTTATGCCAGAAGAATGAAGATAATGAATGATAGTTTGCAGAAGAATATGCCTCAGGAAGCCAAATGGATTGTTCCTAAGGGTGGTTTTTATATTTGGATCTCTCTGCCGCAACATATTGATGCCCTTGAAATATTAAAAGGATCTATGAGCCGGGGTGCAATTTTTGTAATAGGTAAAACATTCGATCCAATGGGCGTTAAAAATAATTGTCTAAGATTATCTTTCTCTCATACACCCGAAGATGAAATTGAAAAGGGAGTTAAAATCATTGCGGAAGCGTTGAGAGCACAATTGTAAAAGAGAATTATACTGTATCTAGGAGTTTTTAGAAAAAATCTCTTTTCAAATAAAGATTTGTTAACACCGGATTGTTAATTCTCCGACAGAATTAAAAAGATTATCGTGTTATTGAATAAAAAGTAGTTAATTCTTAGAAAATAGATTTTGTTCATTCCAATTTTTTTTTGATTAAGGACAACTCCTTACGTATTTTTGACAAGAATCTAAAAACGAATATGTGGTAACATTAAATGAAAATCTGTGAAATTCTTAGAGTAGAAAAAATTATATCGTCATTGCAGGGAACTACAAAAACCGAAGTGATTGATGAACTCATTAATCTCTTCAAAGACGATGAGCGTGTAAATAACCTTGAAGTCATGCGCAACGCAGTTCACGAAAGGGAAAAAATTATGTCAACCGGTGTTGGCAAAGGTTTCGCTATTCCTCATGCAAAAACAAACAGTGTAAACGAGATTATAGCCGCGTTTGGCAAACTTGATAAGCCGCTTGATTTTCAAGCGCTTGATGAACAGCCGGTTAATATTATTTTTCTTTTAGTTGGAAAGGAAAATTTGGTGGGTCCGCACATTAAACTTCTCAGCCGCATCTCCCGCATGATGAACAAAGATGAATTCCGGCAAAGTCTGGTTAATGCTAAAACTTCAGAGGAAATTTTCTTGTTATTCGAACAGGAAGAGAAACAATATTTCGAAGCTGTCTAATTATGATTAAAGCCATAACCGGAACCCGCGACACACTTGCAGCCGATATTCCAAAATGGAATTACCTGCAAGCAATAGTTGAATCGGTATTCTCAAAATTTAACTACAAAGAAATCCGCACGCCGATTTTTGAAGAGACAACTTTATTTGCCCGTGGAATCGGAGAAGCAACCGATATTGTTGGCAAAGAGATGTACACTTTTGTTGATCGAAGCGGCGAAAGTATTACACTAAGACCCGAAATGACGGCCGGTGTTGTTCGGGCATTCATTGAACACTCGTTAGATAAAAAACAAAATCTTAACAAGCTTTTTTATATTGGACCGATGTTCCGCCAGGAACGACCTCAAGCCGGAAGATTCCGCCAGTTTCATCAGTTTGGCGCCGAAGCACTCGGAAGTAACGATCCTCTTCTTGATGCCGAGATGATAATTATGGCGTACGATATTTTTGCCAGACTTGGTTTGAAAAATTTGCTGGTGAAGATCAACTCGCTCGGAGTTACATCTTCAAGAGAAAGTTATAAAAATATTTTAAGAAATTATCTCGAACCTCATTTTGAAAAACTTACCACGGAGAGTAAAAAAAGATTTGAGACGAATATTTTACGTCTCTTTGATAGCAAAGAAGAGAATGATTGTAAGATTATGGAAAACGCACCGCTTCTAATTGAATATCTTGATGAAGAAAGTCTTGAACACTTCGAAAAAGTAAAACAAGCATTGCTCGCTTCACATATTCCTTTCGAAATTGATGCGCGTTTGGTGCGGGGATTAGATTATTACACCCATACAACATTTGAAGTTGTTAGCGGAAGCGTTGGCTCTCAAAGCGCATTGTGCGGCGGCGGAAGATATAATCTTTTGGTTAAAGAACTTGGCGGCGGAGAGACTCCCGGAATCGGTTTTGCAGCCGGAATAGAAAGAATTTTACTTGCTTGTGAAAATGAAAAATCATTTTCTATAGAAGACGAGAAATTAGACCTCTTCATTGTTACAATAGAGAAGGGATTAGAAAACTTTGCGTATCAAACTGCGGTAAACTTTAGAAGAAAAGGTTTAACTGTTGATCTTGATTATTTGAGAAGAAGTGTGAAAGCTCAGATGCGCGAGGCGAACAGAATGAATTCAAAATATGTTTTGCTGATTGGCGGTGATGAGTTTGCGCGTGGAGAAGTAGTCTTAAAAAATATGAGCAATGGAGAACAGAAAATTTTTAGTAAGAACGATTCCGAGGAAATCTTTTTGAGCATCAAGGAGAATTGATTGTCTCTAAAAAAACCCAAAAGCATTCCTAAAATTCCAAAGACAAGAAAAAAGAAAGCATATACTGCTCTCACGGCAATTCCTACAAAGAAACCGGATAAAATCGAGTATCTCTGCAAAGCATTTTATAAATATGATGATATGGCAAGAAAACAATACTGTGTCTTTGCCATCGAAACAATTGTAGAGTTCACCAGTTTTTCTTATGAAGTTTCTATTGATGTGATTCAAGAAAAAAATGTTATCAATTTTGTGTTGATGGGTCTGAAAGCAAAAACAAATGTAGTTCCCCTGGTTCAACCGGCAAGAACGGAACTGCGGTTTCAAGATCTGGTGGGTGATTATATTGTAAATGTTGTAAAACAAGACGGCGCAATCAATACCGGTGAATTTCATTTTAACATTTACAAAAAAGAAATTGTGTTAATAAAACAGTACAAACCAAAAAAGAAAAACAATCGTCTCTTCTGCCAATTTGAAGTTGCAGAAGAAGAATTTTCCTTTCCTGAAAAATAAAAAAGGAATAGAACGCTGATCTTTATGATTACTATGATTAATTAAGATCATAAAAAATCATAAGAATCTGCGTTCCATTTAAACCATGCAAAAAATCTTTGGTAGAAAACCGGTACTTGAAGCTCTCAAATCCGATGTGGAGATTGAAGTAGTTTATGTTGCATTTGGTCAACATGGAGATATTATCAACCAAATAATGTCTGCCGCAAAGAAGCGAGGCATCAAAATCACTCAACTCGCCATATCGAAATATGATGCTCTTACCGAAGGACAAAATGCTCAAGGAGTAATTGCTCTAAAGAGTACACAAAAATATTTTGAACTTGGCGAGCTGATTGAAAAATCAAAAGCATCTCCATTACCGCTACTACTTCTTCTGGATTCAATTCAAGATACACACAATCTTGGTGCAATATTAAGAACTGCTGAATGTGCTGGTGCTGATGGAGTGATTATTACGACTAATCAGAGCGCACCGATTAACGAGACTGTAGAAAAAATTTCTGCCGGTGCGGTATCTCATCTTAAAATTTGCAAAGTGACTAATCTTGTTCGCTCAATTGAAGATTTGAAAAAAAATGGATTTTGGATTGTGGGAACTCATATTAGCGGAGAGAAAAATTACAATCAGCTTGATTACAAAATGCCCGTCGCGCTCGTGATGGGGAATGAAGAAAAAGGGATCCGCAAACTTGTAGCTGAAAATTGCGATTTCCTAGTTAAAATCCCTATGAAAGGAAAAATTGACTCTCTCAATGTTTCCGTTTCAACCGGTGTTTTGCTATTTGAAATATTACGGGAACGAAATATTTAGCTTATTTGAAGAAATAACAGACTAAAACGTGGGAGATGTTAAAATGTTAAGTCATTTAATCAGTTTCATTATACTATTAGTCGTAATTCCTTCAACTATCTTTTCACAAAAACAATCACCAAAAAATTTTGAAACCGACGCGCAAGAATTAATTAGACTTACTTTCAATTCTCAATTTGATGAAGCTTTTAAAATAGTTGACGAACATTTAGCCAAAGAACCGCAAGCTCTTACTTGGAAATATTTCCACGCTATGATTCTTTTTCGGCAGGCGCAACATCAAACATATTTAGCTTCTTATTATGGAGAGGAAAAAAAGACTCAAGCTAAAAAATTATTTAACAGGTTATATGATGAGCTAATTGAGTCGGTAAGAATTGGAGAAAAGCTAATTGAAAAAAATCCTCGAGATACGGTCGCTCTATTTTATACCGGTGCGGTTTACGGTTATATAGGTATGTATCTTGCTAATCAGGGTGATAACTTCAAAGCTGCATCTATGGGAAGAAAAGGAATGGATTATCATGAACAATTGATGAAGATGTACCCTAAATGGAATGATGTTTATTATAGTGAAGGGGTTTTCAATTTTTATGCAAGCAATGTTCCCTGGTGGTTAAAACCGATTCTTTGGATTTTAGGAAGAAGCGGAACAGAATCAAAAGCGGAAGAGAACTTAAAAAAAGTTGCCGATAATGGTAACTACGCTAAGTATGCGGCAATGGAGTATCTGATGCAACTTTATTTGCGGCAAAAGAAATTTGATCTGGCAATTAAATACTGTGATCAACTTGGGAAAGAATTTCCAAATAATCGCTACAAGTACAAGAGGATGATTTCATGGTTTATCTCTGGAGATGAGAATTATAAAAGGGTAAATGAATATTTAAGAAATGAAATTGATCACGCAAAAAAGGAAGTACTCTCCGAAATCAATAAATTAGAAGTATCACATTTTTATTTATCATTAGCTAATAATTATAGTGCAATTGGTGAGTATTCTAAGAGTATTGCAGTGTTTAATGAACTGATTGATTCTAAATTGATTCCGGCTACAGAATCATGGTCGCGTGTCAGACTAGCAGAAGAGTATTCAAAACTCGGAAAGACAAATGAAGCTCTCTATAATATTAATTGGGTGCTTAAAAATAGCACTGCAGAAAGTCATAAGACGAGGGTAAAAGAAATACTTGCCAAATTGAATGAAAAATGAGTAAATATGTTAAAAGACTGTTCTCCGATTCTCCTTCACTAAATAAACCATCCAAACTCACTAATTAATTCCGTTTTGGAACGATTTTCAGCAGAAAATGGTTTTAATTATAATCTTGACTTTATTTTCAAGATAGAATAGTTTTGAACCCGTAATAAACTGAAAGATGTAAAATGAATAATCTCAAAGAAAAAGAATTAAAGTCATCTGAAGAAATCAGTGACGATATGAAAGTGCTGGATGATCTCACAAGTTCCGAATACAAGTGGGGATTTGTAACCGATATTGAATCCGAGACAGCCGCTAAAGGTTTGAATGAGGATGTTATAAGAATGATTTCGAAAAAGAAAAATGAACCCGAATGGATGACCGAATGGCGGCTGAAAGCGTTCAGATATTGGTTGAAGATGGAAGAACCGACATGGTCTAATGTTCACTATCCCAAGATTGATTTTCAGAATATAAGCTACTACTCTGCGCCAAAGCCGAAGCCGAAATTAAATTCTCTGGATGAAGTTGACCCCGAATTGTTAAAGACATTCGAAAAACTTGGAATTCCGCTTGAAGAACAGAAACTTTTATCTGGTGTTGCTGTTGACGCGGTGTTCGATTCGGTCTCTGTTGCTACTACATTCAAGGCATCATTAAATGAGAAAGGAATAATTTTCTGCTCAGTCTCCGAAGCGGTTAAAGAACATCCTGAACTTGTAAAAAAATATCTCGGCTCGGTTGTTCCATACACAGATAATTTTTACGCCGCTTTGAATGCCGCAGTATTTAGTGACGGCTCGTTTGTCTTTATACCAAAAGGTGTACGCTGCCCAATGGAACTTTCAACTTATTTCAGAATTAACACGCAAGAGACAGGACAGTTTGAACGTACTCTAATTGTTGCTGAAGAAGGTGCATACGTAAGTTATCTGGAAGGATGTACAGCGCCGATACGCGACAACAATCAGTTGCATGCGGCAGTAGTTGAGTTAGTTGTCCTTGATAACGCCGAGATAAAATATTCCACAGTTCAGAATTGGTACCCCGGCGATAAAGAGGGCAAAGGCGGCATTTATAATTTTGTAACTAAACGCGGCGCTTGCAGAGGAAAGCACTCTAAAATTTCATGGACACAAGTTGAAACGGGTTCCGCTATTACATGGAAATATCCAAGTTGTATTTTACAAGGGGATTATTCAATCGGTGAATTTTATTCTGTTGCGGTAACAAATAATATGCAGCAAGCCGATACCGGAACTAAAATGATTCATTTAGGTAAACACACAAAAAGTACGGTTGTGTCGAAAGGAATTTCTGCCGGACGAAGCAACAACTCATACCGCGGTTTGATAAAAATTGGAAAGAATGCTGAAGGTGCGCGCAACTATACTCAATGCGATTCAATGCTGATGGGAAACCGAAGCGGCGCACATACTTTCCCATATATAGAAGTTGAAAATGATTCGGCGAAAGTTGAACATGAAGCCACAACATCAAAAATTGGCGAAGATCAAATATTTTATCTGAATCAGCGCGGTATAGCAACTGAAGATGCAGTTAATATGATTGTGAATGGTTTTTGCAAAGAAGTTTTTAAGGAATTGCCGATGGAATTTGCAGTCGAAGCACAGAAACTATTAGCGATTTCATTAGAAGGAAGTGTTGGATAGATTTTGTAGCGTAAATATTCTATCTGCACACTAACAGATTGAAAATCTGTTTTACAATTTTGAATTAATACAAAGGGAAAAAATGTTATCAATTAAAGATCTACATGCTAATGTAGAAGGAAAAGAAATTCTAAAAGGAATTAATCTTGAAATTAAAGCAGGCGAAGTTCATGCAATTATGGGTCCAAATGGTTCCGGAAAAAGTACTCTCGCAAATGTATTAACCGGAAATAAAAGTTACGAAGTAACCGGTGGCGGAGTATTATTTGACGGGAAAAATCTTCTGGAATTAGATACTGAAACACGAGCACGCCAAGGAATGTTCTTAGCATTTCAATATCCGGTGGAAATTCCCGGTATAAGTAACGCAACATTTCTAAAAACAGCACTCAATGAAATTAGAAAATATAAAGGTGAAGCGGAATTAACTCCAAAACAATTTCTTGAGAAGATTAAGGAAAAAGCCAAAATTCTTGGTTTAGATGAAACGCTTATCAGCCGTTATGTTAATGTCGGTTTCTCCGGCGGCGAGAAGAAACGAAATGAAATTTTTCAAATGCTGATGCTTGAACCAAAATTTGTTTTATTAGATGAAACAGATTCCGGGCTTGATATTGACGCACTCAGAATTGTTTCCGATGGTGTTAATGTTTATAAAAATGGAAAGAATGCATTCCTTGTAATTACACACTATCAAAGATTGCTTAACTACATTCAACCAGATTTTGTTCATGTACTCTACAAAGGAAGAATTATTAAATCCGGCGGAAAAGAATTAGCTCTTGAACTGGAAGAAAAAGGTTACGATTGGATCAAGACCGAAGAAGTAGAAACTGAAAACGCGTGATTGGAGAGATAATGACAGGTAAAGAATTTTATATAGAAAATTTCAATACGTTTCAAATGAAGTTGAACGGACAATCGGAATCATTCTTGAATGAGATACGCAAAGAAGCGATGGATAGATTGAGCGAACTTGAATTTCCGACAAACCGGAACGAGGAATGGAAATACACAGATGTGTCACCGATTCTCAAACATAATTTTATTCCGGCTGTTAATACAACAATACCAGAGTTTACCAAAGAAGAGATCAAAAAATTTCTCTTTCACAATTTTGATTATCACCTATTGGTTTTTGTAAACGGATTTTTTTCTTCAGAGTTAAGTATAATCAGTCAACTTCCGAAAGGAGTTGTTGTAGGAAGTCTTAAAAAAATCTCTAAAGAAGATCCTGAACTTATCAGTAGATACGTTAATAAGATTTCAAAGATTGAAAATGCGTTTAATGCTTTGAATACGGCTTATATATTAGATGGTCTTGTTGTTATTGTACCCGATGGAATAGCGGTCGAGAAACCGATTCAAGTTTTGTATCTAAACACGAGCGAGAACGAATTAGTCCTTTCTCTCCCTCGAAATTTAATTATCGCCGGAAAAAATTCACAGGTAAGCGTTATAGCAAATTACAGCGGCTTCGGAGATAAACTTTATTTCAACAATATCACCACTGAAATTTTTGTTGACGAATATGCAGTTGTTGACCTCTGCAAAGTTCAGAGCGAAAATGAGAATTCATACCATATAGAAAAAGTGCAGGCACAGCAAAAGAAGAACAGTTTGTTCAACCATTACAATGTAACATTTGGCGGGGCGATTGTGCGCAACGATATAAATTCTCTGCTTGATGGCGAGAATACCGAGACGCATTACTACGGTTTGTATATGGCAAACGGAAAACAGCACGTTGATAATCATACATTCATTGATCATGCAAAACCGAACTGTATGAGCAATGAACTTTATAAAGGGATACTTGACGACAATTCGCGCGGCGTATTCAACGGAAAAATTATTGTCCGTCAAGATGCACAAAAGACAAACGCATATCAGCAGAATAAAACAATTTTGCTCTCAAAGTCGGCAACCATTGATACAAAACCGCAGCTTGAAATTTTTGCCGATGATGTTAAGTGTTCTCACGGTGCAACAGTAGGACATCTTGATGAGATTTCAGAGTTTTACATCCGCTCGCGAGGTGTGCCGCAAGAACTGGCTAAATCAATGTTGATTAGAGCATTCGCAAATGATGTAATTGAGACGATAAAGATTGAACCTTTGAAAGAGCAGATCAATCACATGATATTTGATCATCTGCATAGAGTTGAAATCGAAAATGAAAAATAGAACGCTGATTATTATGATCTCATATGATTTTCGCGGATTATAAAAAATCTTAATTATCATAAAAATCTGCGCTCAATTAAAGGTGAAAAGTGATAACTACAATTCCGGAAGTAAAAAGAAAATTCGATGTTGAAGAGATCAGGAATGATTTTCCAATATTGAAAAGATTAGTCAACGGTAAACCTCTTGTTTACCTAGACAATGCCGCAACATCGCAAAAACCGCAAGCGGTTATTGACGCACTGACACAATATTATACTTTTGATAACGCAAATATTCATCGCGGGCTCTACTTTTTGAGTGAACTTGCAACCGAGCAATATGAAACTGCACGCCTGAAAGTGAAAGAACTAATTAATGCAATGAGTGTTTCGGAAATTGTTTTTGTTCGCGGGGCAACTGAAGCAATTAATCTTGTAGCGTCATCACTTTGCAGAGCAAAACACTTTAAGGATGGAGATGAAGTTCTAATCTCATATATGGAACATCACTCGAATATTGTTCCATGGCAATTAATGGGCGGCAGAAAAAAGACAAATCTGAAAGTCATTCCAATAAACGATGCCGGCGAACTCGATATGGATGCTTTCGAAAAAATGATAACTGAAAAAACAAAACTTGTCTCCGTTGTTCATATTTCCAATTCGCTTGGGACAGTTAATCCTGTTAAAAAAATAATTGAGATTGCACACTCACGCGGTGTGCCCGTTCTTCTCGACGGCGCTCAGGCAATTCCTCACTACAAAATTGATGTGCAAGAACTCGATGCGGATTTTTATGCATTCTCAGGTCATAAAGTTTTTGGTCCTACCGGCATTGGAGTTCTTTACGGTAAAACAGAATTTTTAGAAATGATGCCTCCTTATCAAGGTGGCGGCGATATGATTCGTACGGTTACATTTGAAGAAACAACTTTCGATGATATTCCAAGAAAATTTGAAGCAGGGACTCCGAATATTGCCGGCGGAATTGGACTTGGTGCAGCGATTGATTACCTGAATCAATTCGACCGTAACGAATTAATTGAGCACGAGAATTTTCTTCTTCAATATGGAACGGAACAACTTCTGCAAATTCCC
>JAJYXU010000120.1 GCA_021801605.1 Bacteroidota bacterium | reverse complement strand
TTTATTTCGTATTAGAAAACCACGTCCTTAGGGCGTGGTAATGAACAAAAGGCTAAGCCAGAAAAACTTATATTTGTACCATGAGCAAATATAAGAAACTGTCGCACGTAATATACCAATGCAAATATCATCTAGTATTTGTAACGAAGTACAGGTATAAAGAGTTGGAAGGAATAATAAAGACGCAGTTGGGAGAGGATATCCGAATGTACAGTGAATGGAAATCAGTAGAAATAGAAGAAATGAACATCCAAAAAGATCATGTGCATTTAGTAGTATCAATACCACCGAAAGTATCAGTATCAGAATACATGGGAGTAATAAAAGGGAAGACAGCGATAAAGATGTTCAAGAGCTATCCACAGTTAAAGAAGAAGCCATATTGGGTTAATCACTTTTGGGCACCAGGATATTTTGTAAATACAATAGGAATGGACAAGGATGTAATCAAACGATACGTGAAATACCAAGAGAAAGAAGAACAACAGAATCAAAATTTCAGCCTCTTTTAGAGGCGCATTAAAGCCACGTCCTTTGGGCGTGGTAGTTTACTGTTTTTCAAAGTAAGGTGTGTTGTTTTTAATTATTCAACATTGCCAAGTTCATAAAAATCAAAACCTAACCCGCTCAACACGGACAGCGTTTTTCAGTGCAGCATTTGTATAATTATATAAGGTTTAGTTTATAAAACTAAATTACTCCTTAAGGTAGGTTTAGGGCGTGAGATAGAATAATAAAGTTATGTTCTTTGAAGAAATATTTATTAATTCACCTTACGCAAAAACATTATTATTTGTCATTCTGACCCCGATTTATCGGGGGAAGAATCTAAAAACTTCTTTTTTGCTCGATTCCGAGATTCTTCACTTCGTTCCGTTCAGAATGACACCTTGCGTAAGGTGAGTTATTAAATAAAAATGGAATGATATGATTATGAATATTATCTCACGCCCTGAGTTCTAAGGAACATTTTTATAAATAAATAGTTGTTGCAACTATTATATGTTGTTGCTCACTGCATAAAACTGCGGGGCAAGTAAGAGAACAAAAATACTTCACGGCAGTAAAGAATTTATCCATAACAGTAATTAATGGAGATCGTAACAACAGAATAAGGAAAAGGAAAATGCAGAAGAAAAAAATTATGTTTTTACTGATTGTAATTATTTTAACCGGCGCGCTAAGCGGCTGCGCAGATCTAATTCAATACCAATATTCAAAAGAGATTCAGTAGGTCGGTTTTTGGTATGGACTATGGCACTTAAAACCAGCACTTGGAATGAAATAATTCTTATTTTTCAACTGCCATTAAACAATAACTTATAGAAAGGAGAACATTCTAATTAGTGAGCCAACCAACCTTTTTCCCACTGAAGAACAGCGAAGAATTCCAATTCGATAAAAATTATTACGAAGAAGAAACATTTGAGAAGACATCACTTCAACAGTTACGTCTTAATGATGTAGAATTTTTTATGTGTGAATTCAAAGGAGTAGTTTTAACAAAAACAGTATTTAATTCATGCCGGTTTGAAAAATGCAGTTTCAAAAATTGCGATCTAAGCTTAACTAAAATTAATAACAGTTCTTTTCTAGATGTTACTTTCGAGAGCTGCAAACTTATCGGAATAGACTGGACAAAAATTTGCCAGCCGCTTAAAGTGGATTTTCTCAATTGCAAGCTGAACGATTCCATATTCTTCAACATGGATTTCAGATCAACCGGAATTATCTCTTGTGAAGTGCATAATGTTGATTTTGAACAGGCAAATCTTAGCAAAGCAAATCTTAATTCTTCAGATTTCATGAACAGTACATTCGCAAATACAAATTTATCCTTGGCAGATTTCACTGATGCAATAAATTATCGCATCAATCCAAACAACAACAATATCAAGCAAGCAAAATTCTCTCTGCCGTCAGAGTTGATGATTTGGAAAAAGTAAAAGCATTTACATCCGGTGATGATGCAAAAGAAGCTGCAAATGTTTCTGGTATAATCGGTGAACCGGAAGTTCTATTTCTTAACGAAGAAGGAAAAAATGAGTGAGTTAATTAAAACTAAAAACCCGGATGTAGCAATTCGTTTTGCTACAGAAGAAGATATTCCGTTAATACTCGGTTTAATCCGCGGCATTGCCGAATATGAAAAATTATTGCATGAAGTTGTTGCAACGGACGAAGTACTTCGCAACTCGCTCTTCGGCAAAACTAAATATGCAGAAGTTTTAATAGCGGATTATAAAAATGAATCGGTCGGCTTTGCGCTTTTTTTTCACAACTTTTCTACATTCTTAGGCAAGCCGGGAATTTATCTTGAAGATCTTTTTGTTAAACCGGAATTGCGCGGAAAGGGAATCGGGAAAATTCTTCTTACCTATATTGGTAAAATAGCAATTAAACGGGATTGCGGACGCGTTGAGTGGAGCGTACTTGATTGGAATGAAGCTGCAATTAAGTTTTACAAAAATCTCGGCGCACAGCCAATGAATGGATGGACGGTCTTTAGAGTAATGGGTGAATCTATACAGAAATTGGCAGATCAATTTGATTAATGGTTTGGTGCAATGTCGCAAGCATCACTAAGATCGGATATTATTTTTAATGTATCATCAAGTTTATCGCCGTCAAGTAATGATTTCATAATTCTGCTGCCGACAATTACTCCATCGCAGAAGGGGGAGAAGTTGATAACATCTTCCGGTTTTGATATACCAAATCCAATCAGCATCTTATTCTTTTTTAGAAGCGAGTAAGTTCTTCTTAAATTCTCTGTTGTACCGTAGGTAAAATTATTCTTAATTCCTGTTGTTCCGGCAGCACTAACACAATAAACAAATCCGTTACTCTTTGCATCAATATTTTGTATTCTTTCATTAGAGGAAGTAGGCGTTGTAAGAAGAATTATATCAAGATTTATAGTCTGATCCTTAAAGAAAGAAACATACTCTTCAAGAGGAACGTCAGGAACGATTAATCCTCTCACGCCGGAATTAACTGCATCTCTAAAAAAGTTTTTGATTCCATATTTTCTAATCGGGTTAGCGTAACCCATAAGAATAATCGGTTTGTTGGAATAAGCGCTGATACCTTCCGAGTATTTCAATACATCTTTTATATTCACGCTTTTATCAAGCGCAATTTTTGACGAAGCCTGAATGACCGGTCCGTCAGCCAGTGGATCACTGAACGGAATTCCAAGTTCTAACATATCAGCTCCCGCATCCAAAACATTTTTTGCAAGATCGGTAAATTTATTTCTATCCGGGAAACCGCCAGTTAAAAAGATTGATAAAACCTTCCGGTTTTTCTTGTTCAGTTGTTCAATGTATTCAGAGATGTAAGACATATGTTTCCTTTTAATATTTATTTTATGTCATTCAAGCGAAAGTTAGGAGCTATCTTATAACTAATGGATTCCGTGTCAAGCACGGAATGACGATACGTTATTTTCATTTTTATTTTAGATTATCAATGATGGTTGATAAATCTTTATCGCCTCTGCCGCTAATGTTTACAATAACAATTTCATCCGGAGTTGTTTTGTTCATCAGATTATTTAAGTGAGCTACTGCGTGTGCACTTTCAAGAGCCGGTAAAATTCCTTCAAGCCGTGTCAGCAGATCTACTCCTTTTAAAGCTTCGTCATCTGTTACGGAAAAATATTTTACTCGATTAATATCTTTTAACAGTGAATGTTCTGGTCCAACTCCGGGATAATCTAATCCGGCTGAGATAGAATGAACTTCGGACACTTGACCATTTTCATCTTGAAGAAGATAAGTATTCATCCCTTGGAATATGCCTGGTTCTCCGAGAGTTAGAGTTGCACAATGTTTACCGGAATCAATCCCCAATCCTGCCGCTTCAACCCCTATTAGTGAAACGCTCTCATCATTTATAAATGGATAAAATATTCCAATTGCATTCGATCCGCCGCCGACACATGCGACAATATGATTTGGCAATTTATTTTCCGCATCAAGTATTTGTTCTTTTGTTTCTTTGCCAATGATTGATTGGAAGTCACGTACAATCATAGGATATGGATGAGGACCGACAACTGAACCAATGATATAGTGTGTGTTTTCAACATTTGTAACCCAATCTCTAATAGCTTCGTTAGTTGCATCTTTCAAAGTTTTGCTGCCTGATGAAACCGGACGCACTTCTGCGCCGAGCAATTTCATTCTATATACATTCGGTTTCTGTCTTTCAATATCGGTTTCACCCATATAAACAACGCATTCCATACCAAATTTTGCACAGACAGTTGCAGTAGCAACGCCATGTTGACCGGCGCCGGTTTCAGCAATAATTCTTTTTTTGCCAAGTCTTTTTGCAATCAAAATTTGTCCAATCGCATTATTTAATTTATGGGCACCGGTATGGCATAAATCTTCGCGCTTCAAATAAATTTTAGCATGTCTGTAATGACCAGTCAATCTTTCTGCAAATGTCAGCGGTGTAGGGCGTCCATTATATTCTTTCTGAAGCTTTTCGTATTCTGCAATAAATAATTGATCGTTCTTCAATTTCAAATAAGTTGATTCCAGTTCGTTCAATGCAGAGAT
>JAJYXU010000029.1 GCA_021801605.1 Bacteroidota bacterium | reverse complement strand
AGCAGCATATTTTACTTTACCAGATTTAATTGTTTTGTGAAGAGCTTCAATTGCTTCGCCACGTTGTAGAATTTCAAGAGGACATGAATGGAGGTGAACAAGATCGATGTAATCGGTGCGCAACAGGCGAAGTGCTTCATCAACTCCGGCAACAATACATTCATAAGACCAATCTTCTAATCCTTCAATTCCATAACCAACCTTTGTTGATAGAATAAATTCATTCCTGCGATATGAGATAAATTTTCCAATTCTATTTTCAGAAGCATTGTAACCGCGCGCAGTATCAATTAAATTAATTCCGTTGTCCAGAGCAAGATTTAAAATCTTATCCACATTGGTCTCTTCAATTGCCAAATCGCCAATTTCGCCGGCGCCAAAACCGAGTATAGAAACGTTTAGTCCGGTGTTTCCCAAGATTCTATAAATCATTTATTTAATCCTTTGGATAGGTGAATAAAATTAAATTAATAAAAAGATGTTTATTTAAGCAACGCAATCAGCTATTTTATATGTGGAAATTAAATAGTTCTTGAATTCATGTTAAATTTATACACAACAAGTCTCCGCAGCAAAATTCTTCTCGGCTTCACGGTTATTCTGCTAATTATGTTTTTTGCAACACTCTGGAGTATTTACAACTTTTATTATCTGAACGAGTCGATAAAAAAAACAATGCAGGAAAATTATACAAGCATTATTGCTGCAGACAATATCGGCAGAACTTTAGATGAACAGCTTCAGGCGATTGTTATAATGTACAACCAGAATTTTGAACAGGGAGAGAAACTATTTCAGAAAAACCGGGGCGACTTTTACTTCTGGTATGATAGAGCGCGTCTATCAGTAATCACAACAGAGGAAAAAAATATTTTAGATACGCTTAATATAGAGTATCAAAAATTTCTGAAAGACATATCTGATATTGATTACAATATATATCGACCGGAAAAATATCCCGCGCTTAAAACAGACTATGTAAGATTTGTCAACGAGATCCAGGCAATCAAGAAAATTAATTATGGGATATTAGAAATTAACCATCTGTCGTTGAACAATTCTGTCTCTAATGTAAAAGGCATTACTCAAAGCGCTACAATTGCAATTCTTATAATTCTTTTCAGTGCAATAGGAATCAGTTTAACATTTGGATCGCGATTCTCCGATTACATTGTTAAGCCGATTACAAAACTGCGTGAATCAGTTACACATATTGCCGAAGGAAATTTCGATGAACGGATAGAGATTGATGAAAATGCCGATGAAATTAATAGTCTGGCAGAAGAATTTAATAAGATGAGTGAAAAACTTCAGGTGTATGAACGGTTAAACCTTAACAAAATATTGTATGAGAAGAAAAAATCTGAACTTATTATTGAAAGCATGAATGAACCGGTGTTGCTGGTTGATGAAAAATTCAACATAATTTTATCAAACAAAACATTTAATGAATCTTTCCCGCCGGAACTTTTTGATTTTGGAGTCATTCAAACATTGCTCTCGCCGGATAAAAATATACAGAACGGGAAAAAATATTCCGATCAAGAAGAGAGGTTTTTAAAAGATGATATTATGAAGGTCAAAGATAGAAACGGCAATCAAAAATATTTTAAAGTAATTGCAGCATCTTTGGAAATTCCCGAAAGCGATATGAAAGGAACGGTAATTGTGTTCAACGATATTACCAAGTATCAAGAGTTGGACAGAATGAAATCCGAGTTTGTTGCTAAAGTTTCTCACGAACTGAAAACTCCTCTAACATCATTAGGAATGGCGCTTGGTATTATTGAAGATAAAATTGTGGGCGAACTTACCACTCAGCAGAATGAACTTGTTCTTTCCATGAAAGAAGATTATGAACGGCTGAATAGACTTGTTTATGAAATATTAGAACTTACTAAACTTGAATCCAGCATTGGTCGTGTAAAATTCGAAAAATTTGAAGCACACAAACTCGCCGAGCACATTCTTAAGAAATTTTCTATTCTAGCAAAAGAAAATAATATTGCTCTCATAATTAATGATGAAAGCCGTGAATTAAAAATTAACGGCAGTTACGATAACATAATAAGCGCTATTGAAAACTTAGTTTCGAACTCTCTGCGGTTTACACCTAAAGGCGGAAAAATAAATGTTCGATTTTCAAGAGCAGAAGAAAATTTATTGATAGAAATTTCCGATACCGGAATTGGAATTAGTCCGGATAACCTGAAAAAAATATTTGATAAGTTTATTCAAATTGATGACACTGCACCCGGTAGTCTGGGACTCGGTTTATCCATTGCCAAAGAAGTTATTGAATTGCACAATGGAGAAATAAAAGCTTTCAGCGAATTAGGGCAAGGAAGCACATTTCAAATTAAATTACCGGCAGCATAAATGTTTAAAGGGAAAATTTTAGTAATAGACGACGAAATTAATATCTTAAAAACAATTGAACTTTCTTTGAGCTCTTCAGGATATTCGCCGGAAGTTTTTTCTAATCCCGTTCTTGCTTTTGCAAGAATCAAAGAAGTTTATTTTGACCTTGCATTTATAGATTTAAAAATGCAGCCGATGAACGGATTGGAAGTTTTAAGTGAGATAAAAAAAATATCTCCGGATACAACAGTTGTTTTAATGACCGCACACGGATCAATTGAATCTGCAGTTGAAGCGATAAAAAAGGGTGCATACGATTACATTACCAAACCATTTACGCATAAAGAATTTATTCATATCATAGAACGCGTTTACGAACATCACCGTTTAAGCAAGAAAATCAAAGGGCTGACTTATCAAATAGAAGAAAAATTTGAAGGGGAAAATTTTGTTGCCTCAAATTTGACGATGAAGGAGATCTTAAAAACAGCGGAAGATATAGCAGACAGCGACATTCCCGTTTTGATTGAGGGGGAAAGCGGCACGGGCAAAGAAGTGCTCGCGCGCTTCATTCATAAAAACAGCTCTCGCTGTAATAATCCTTTCATTACTATAAATTGTTCCGCCATACCGGAAAATCTTTTTGAAAGCGAATTATTCGGACATATTAAAGGCGCATTTACAAATGCAATAAAAGATAGAATTGGAAGATTAGAACTTGCAGATACCGGTACAGTTTTTTTAGATGAAGTTGCAGAAATTCCTAAATCCATGCAGGTAAAACTTCTCCGGTTTCTTCAGAGCATGGAATTTGAAAGAGTGGGAGAAAGCATAACTCATAAAATAGATATACGGATTATCAGTGCTACAAATAGAAATGTAGATGCCGATTTGAGCGCCGGGATTTTGCGCGAAGACTTTTATTTTAGAATTGCCGGAATTAAAGTAAAACTTCCGCCGCTACGCGAAAGAAAAGATGAAATTCCTATGCTGTTGGATTATTTTATTAAAAACTACTCTAAAGAAAGAAATATTATTATTTCTGAGGACACGAAAAAACTCCTTTTCAATTATGATTGGCCGGGCAACATTAGGGAATTAGAAACGGTGATCAAACGATTACTTGTATTTGCAAAGGACAATATTATTAAATCGGAATACCTTCCTTCCGAAATAACGCTATTTAAACCGAAGCACACGGATTATCCAAAACAAAGAATTGAAGATCTTGAAAAAGAACATATAATAGAAACATTGAAGATTGCACTTAACACAAAAGAGGCGGCAAGAATCCTGGGCATTTCAGAAACTACTCTTTGGAGAAAAAGAAAGCTCTACGGGTTATAACTCCACTTTGCTTGATTGCGAGATTCTTCACTCCACTTCGTTCCGTTCAGAATGACACCTTGCGTAAGGTGACTTACTAAGATATTTACGAAATCGCCATTATTTCTCCGACGTTTTAATTTGAAATTTCCGTAAAGTATTTTAATAGAATATTTTATTTTCCCTTGATTGCAAAATGAAATCCTCTTACTTTCACTCTGCAATTTTTATCCTTCTTGTTTAATCGTGAATTCTACGCTTTCCGTGATTTTGCGAAATTTAAGCTGGATTTAGTTTTTAAATAATTTCGGCATAGTTATTGGTTATTCTTTAAGTAACATTTTTAATTTATTAATAAGGAGAGTAGTAAAATGAAACAGTCTGCTTTTATTGTTATCCTCTTTGTTCTGGCAATGGTAGTTTCTGTTGGAATCTACGAAGTCGGTTTAGGTAATCCAGCCAACTTCTCAGATGCAGCCAAAGAAAAACCCGTTAACACATTAGGACGAACTTACACTGGTGGTCCTCTTATTTCTCTTTTAATTGCCCTTTCAATCATGGACGTTGCTATCATTATCGAAAGATCCCTTTCATTAAGAAAAGCAGCTGGTAAAAAAGCAATTCCGAAATTCTTTAAAGGTGTAATCGATCAAATTAGAGCCGGACAAATAGATGCAGCAATTGCTTCTTGCGACGCTCAACGCGGTTCTGTTGCAAATGTACTTAGAGCAGCTTTAAGCCGTTATAAAGAATTGACCTCTGGCAAATCATCCATTGATGCCGAAAAACAACTCGTTGAAGTACAACGCTCAGTTGAAGAAGCCATGATGCTTGAAGTGCCGATTTTAGAAAAGAACTTGATTGCTCTTTCAACAATCGCTTCAATTGCAACAATGACCGGGCTTCTTGGAACAGTTATCGGTATGATTCGTGCGTTTGCAGCTCTTGCTCAATCTGGTGCGCCGGATGCTATCGCTCTTGCAACCGGTATTTCTGAAGCATTGTTCAATACAGCAGGCGGTTTGTTGGTTGCTATCATTGGTATTGTTTCTTATAACTTCTTCGTAAATAAAGTTGATAACTTCACATTCCAGGTAGATGAAGCATCATACAATGTAATCCAACTTCTTAAAAGCAAGTGAGGTGATTAATGCCGCGCATTAAAAAAGCCCGAGTTGCGATTAGAATTGATATGACTCCTATGGTGGACGTGGCCTTTTTGCTGTTAACATTCTTCATGTTAACTACACAGTTCAAACCACCGGAAGAAGTGAGCATTGAATTGCCTCTTTCTCACTCTGAAGCTAAACTTCCAGAGTCGAATACAATGACGATTAATATAAGCGACAGCAGTAAGATTTTTCTTGGATTCGATTCTTCTAATCTCATGGAAAGCATTTTTGGTCAACAAAACAAGTTGAGACAAGCTGTTGAAGTGAAACTAGAAAACTTAGGCGAACTTCTTATGAAAGCGAGAATTGCCAATCCAAAACTTGGAACTATTGTAAAAGCAGATGCTAATGCAGATTACGGACAGGTTGCCGATGTTATTGATATTTTACAGAAGGTTCTAATTTCGCGATTTGTAATGGTTACTAATTTTAAAACTAATTAACAAAAGGAGTAGAACATGGCTGGTGGAGATGTTGGCGGCGGTGGTGGCAGCCACAAAAAGCGTGGAAAGAAAAAAGCCAAAAAAAGAGTTAGTATTAGAATTGATATGACTCCTATGGTGGACGTGGCTTTTCTGCTTCTTACATTTTTCATGCTTACTACCGTTTTTAGAAAACCCAACGTACTTGAACTAAATTTTCCTCCTGATAAAGATGCGACAGTTAAGATGGATGAGAAAAACTTATTGACGATTCGGGTTGATGATCAAATGAACCTATACTGGAATATCGGCTTTGAACTTCCTCATAAACTTACATTTGCTGATTTGAGAAAATTTTTGAAAGAGAAACGAACTGAAAATCCTAAATTCGTTGTTCTTATAAAAATTGACAGAAAGAGCAAGTATCATGCTATGGTTGATATTGTAGACGAATTAAATCTTGCTGGATTGGGAAAATATGCCTTTTCACCAATGACCGATATAGACAAGAAAGAAATGTCAAAAGCAACCATCTAAGGATTGGAGAGAAAAATGTCAGAAACTAATTCAACAAAAAATAACGGCGGGGTTTATGGAGCTTTCGAATTAAAGAAGCTCTACCCCAGAAATTATTCCATCGGAGTGATGATTGCAATTATTCTTCATATAGTGGGCTTGACTTCCTATTATGTTTATCAAGCAATGACCAGAGAAGAATACGATAACATTCCAACAGTAAGAATGATGAAATACAGCGAGCTTGGACCCCCACCTTCTCTTACAAACGAAGCTCCTCCTCAAATCGCTGTAGCGAGCCAAACAATAGCTCCTACTGTTGGCGTGCCTGTTCCCGTTCCTTCGGATGAAGCTCCTCCGGAACAGACAATTGCAACTCAACAAGAGATGAGCCAGCAAGCGGCACCTTCACTAAGCGCTGATATGGGTTCTGGCGCAGCGCAGATAACTCAAGATATCAAAATCGAAACCGATAACCAAGACCCTGATTTTGACAAATTTGTTGCTTATGAAAAAGGACCGGAAATGATTGTTAGCGCAAAACCAGAATACCCTGAAATTGCAAAACGTGCCGGTATAACAGGAAAAGTATTTGTTAAAGTTCTGATTGATAAAGAGGGTAAACCCAAAAGAGCAGTTGTAATTAAATCTGATTCTGAGTTGTTTAATGATGCGGCAATTGCAGCGGCTATGAAATCCGCTTTCACCCCTGCTATTCAGAATCAGCATCCAATAGCTGTTTGGATTGTACTGCCTTACAAATTTCAATTGCAGGATAACAACTAGTGCAGAACATAATGACGTATATAGCTTATACGGCTGGTGCAATATTTATTTTTCTTGGGCTGGCAATTTTATTTACAAATATATTTCCAGCCCAAATTCCTTCTCAACTCAAGTTGATGATGGGAATAGTGCTCACTCTCTACGGTATTTTCAGAATCGTTGCTACTACGTTTAATAATAAAAAGCGACAGAGTAATGAGGAATCTGATTAAAATTTTGTTCTTACTCGTGGGGATTCTTGCGTTATTTTCATCTTGCCACGAACGCCAGGAAACAGCTATAAAGGGTTATCTAAAATGCTATGTGGATGAATCCCTTTATAATGTAGTTAAAGCCGAAAAAGATTCCTTTATTGTACGCTATCCTCAAAGTAAAATTGACTTGGTTACAGTTAAAGCACGAGAAGGCATCACCGCAGTTTTTAACGGGGAGGCAAAATTATTCGTCAGCTCAAGAAATTTAAATGACGAAGAAAGAACTTTCTACGATAAACAGAAATCTCAAATGAGAGGTTTTAAATTCTGTTTTGATGCAGTTGTTCCAATTGTTCGCGATGATAACCCTAAAGAAAAGATAACACTCGATGAAATAAAAAAGATACTCAAAGGAGAGGCGCGCGGCTTTACAGTCTTTGTCCCCGAACACAATTCCGGCGTTTATGAGTATTTAAAAGAAAAATTGCTTGACAATCAGGAACTCCAAAATGTTTCGATAGTTCAAAGTGAAAGAGAGACGATAAACAAAGTGAAATCTGTAAGAAAAAGTTTAGGATTTGTTGGACTTAACACATTATCCGGTATAACGGGAGTAAAAATTTTAGAAGTCGCTTCTAAAATAAGGAGCGATGGCGAAGCAATATATTACAAACCATATGTTGCATATCTTGTAAGCGAATCTTATCCATTAGTTAGAACCACAACAATTTTTATTAATGATTATGGAGTAGGTTTAGCAGCGGGCTTCTCAACTTTCCTAACAAGTTATGATGGTCAAAAAATAGTTTCACAAAATAATTTGGGACCTGCAACAGTTCCCGTAAAAATGGTTGAACTAAATCGGCGGTAAAAAAAATGAAAAAACGAGTGCTCATATTTTTCGGTATAGTTTTTACAATTATTAATATCAACGCACAAAATGCTTTGAGCGATGGTGAAAAAGCGATCAAAAATAAAGATTATGCTAAAGCATTAAAAATTGCAAAAGAAATGATTGATGCGGATAATACTTCTGATGCTTTTAAAATATTGATTCCGCTCGAGCAAAAAAATGTGAGCGATAAAAAACTTTTCGAATATTTTGGCGATGCATATTCCAAAATGAACGTACTTGAAAATGCTATTAACTACTACGCCAAAGCAGAAGCTATTGACTCGCTGGATGTCTCACTAAAGTTCAAAAGCGCAGATGCTCTTGTTAAAGCAGAAAGGTATACAGAAGCCGTTAACAAATATTTGAAAATTGTTCAAATTGATCAAAAGAATGCAAAAGCATTTTTACAAGGCGCTACAATCTTATATAAAGCGAAATTATTTGCAGACGCAGCCGTCATGTTCGAAAAATATTTGGCTTTAGAACAAACGGAAGATGCCTATCAAAAAATTACCAGAGCATTACTGGAAACACATAACTATGAAAAAGTTTACCAATTTGCTTTAGAGGGACTAAAAAAGTTTCCTAACGATTACTTGTTAAACAAAAATGCGGCAATTGCATCCTTCAGTTTGCAAAAGTTTGAAGAAGCCGGAAAATATTATTCCGCCATTCCCGATTCCGAAATGACTATAAGTGATTTGAAAAATGCCGGCAGAGCATATCAAATGATCAAAGATGATTCAACAGCGATTAAATTTTACGAGAGAGTAATCCAAAAGGACAGCACACAATCTGCTTTATTCATGGATATGGCGAATAATTATTTCCGCAATAAAGATTATGAAATGGCAATAAAATATTATTCAGCAAAAATTAAATTAGATCCAGCATTTGAATCAGCATACCGTAATATGGGCTTTGCTTATTACGAAGAGAACAACTGGGATGGCGCTAGACAGGCATTTTTGAAAGCAAAAGAATTAGTTGATACAACGTTTACAACTAATTATTGGCTGGCACAGGTTTACACAAAAATGGATTCTTCCGATGCTGCGGCTGAACAATATGTAAAAATTCTTAAACTTACCGAAGGAAGGGAAAGTCAATTTAAGGACTACATTTTGGAAGCCGTTGTTAATCTCGGTCAAAGAGCATTTCTAAAGAAGAACTACACAGCTGCCATTACATACTATAGAAGAGCCAATCAAATGAAACCGAACGATTGGAGATATATGGAGTCACTCGGCGCATGTTATCAAACATTGCAGAATTATGATGAAGCTATTAAATGGTATTGTGCTACAGTGAAGATTAATCCGAAGAGCGAGACAGCCAGAAAAGGTCTTAGAATGATGAGTGCTGACGACTGTATTCCGAAGAATGGGAAGAATGGTAAATAAAGAAAATGGTTTCTGATAAAATTAGAAATAATTTCAATCCTTGGCATAATGTAAGTTATGGCAATGATGCGCCGAGAATAGTAAATACAATAATTGAAATTCCTGAAGGATCGAAAGCTAAATACGAACTCGATAAAACCAGCGGTCTACTTAAATTAGACCGCGTTTTATTTTCGGCAGTTCATTACCCGGCAAATTACGGATTCATTCCAAGAACTTTAAGCGATGATGAAGACCCTCTCGATATTCTTGTAATTTGTTCTGTTGAAGTAGATCCGCTTTGTTTGATTGAAGCAAAAGTGATTGGCGTTATGGAGATGGTTGATAATGAAGAAAAAGATGAAAAAATTATTGCCGTTGCCAAGAATGATATTTCTGTTAATTACATTGAAGATTTAGAGCATATGCCGCCCCATACCATGATTCAGCTTCAGAGATTTTTTGAGGATTACAAAAAGTTAGAACACAAAAACGTTGTTGTCGAAAAAATAGTTGGTAAAGAAGAAGCATATATGGTTATTCGGAATGGTATTAAGCGTTATGAAGAGAAGTACGGGAAAGATTTTTAACGGGGACAAATGGTATGAGCGTAGACTCAGAACAAAGCGAATTAACAAACAACTTTAAAACATCAAAAGCTTTGGTTTATCTTTATTCTTTGTTAGGGTTGATAACCATATCAATGTCAATAGCACTTTGCTATTATCTCTATCACATCTTCAAGTAAAAACTTTTCTTAATCTTCAACCAGAATACAATTTACTTTTCAACCCAGTTAGATATCTGTTGGGGTGGAGTTATTTTTCCGGTCTTTATATTTCCAGAACAAATACATCGGCAGCCCGGCAGCAATTAAAATCAATCCCATCATCGCGTTGGATGTATCCGAAATAATTGAATTAACCAGAAACAAGAATGAAAAAACAACAAAGATAGCGGGAGTGTATGGATAGCCCCAAACTTTATAAGGACGTTCAACATCCGGCATTTTTTTGCGAAGGACGAAAACACCAAATGCACCAAGCATATAAAATAACCACGCAGCAAAAATTACATAATCTGTAATTGTATCAAACGAACCGGAAAGAACTAATACGCAAGACCAAATTCCTTGAACAATTAACGAAACATGTGGCGTACCATACTTGGGGTGAACCTTACCAAGATCTTTAAAAAATAAATTTGCTCTCGCCATTGCAAAAGGAACACGGGCAGTTGCAAGAATGCTTCCGTTAAGAGCGCCAAAAGTAGAGATGATCACCAAAATCGAAATTAATGATGCGCCATTAGCGCCAAAAACTTTTTCTGCTGCAGAAGCCGCAACAAGCGGAGATTTTGCCATCTCTCCAATTGGTAATACATAGAGGTAAGCAATGTTTATTAAAACGTAAACAGCAATTACAATCAATGTTCCCCATAATAAACTAAGAGGAATATTACGCCGTGGATTTTTTACTTCACCGGAAACATATGTTACGCTGTTCCATGCGTCGTATGCCCAGAATGCACCTGCAAAAGCCAGTCCAATCATCGCTATCATATTTGTCATATCAGATTTAGGCATGGCAAAGCCGGTATAAATATTCGACCAGCTTCCATTGCCGAGAAGAAGAAGAAATACCGAGATCAGAACGATTGAAATAATTTTTATGTAAGTAACAATTGTTTGAACAACTCCTCCAAATACTACGCCGATGTAATTCACGCCGGTTAAGAAAGCGATGCAAAGAATGGCAACCGCTTTTGTTCCAAAATCTAAAAAAGGATGAATGTTTCCAACTAAGGGAAGATAGATAGAAAAATCTTGCAAATGCTGAGAGATGGGCGGATACTTGATAAAGTAACCAACATACTCTGCAAATGCATAAGCAATTGCTGCTTGACTTCCGGTTTGAATTACGGCAAGAATAGACCAACCATAAAGGTATGCGGTGAAGTCACCATACATTTTTCTGAAATAAACATATTGCCCTCCAGTTGCATCAATCATTCCGGAAACTTCCGCATTTATGAGCGCTCCAATAAATGTAATTAGTCCGGCAGCAATCCAGATAATAATTAAAAGTTCCGGCGAGCCAAGCTGTTGTGCCATAGATGACGGTTTACGGAATATTCCCGATCCAATCATTGAACCTGCTACGATCATTACTGTGGCAGTTAAAGATAATCCGCGGACGAGTTCTGTCTTTTTAGTTTTCTCGGTCATATTATTTTTTTGTTAAAAGTTTACACAAAATAGTTAACAAAAAAGAAATGTCAAATGGAAATTTATTTATTGGTTGAGCAGGAAAAAGGATTTGTAAAAAATCACTACTAACCGACTAATTTTTTTCAAAACCGATAAATCATTTGAACAGATAGATGGGGTCGCTTAATCAAAGCAAAAAAATGGAACGCAGATTTTTTATGATAATTATGATTTTCGCTGATAATCAAATCTTAACAAATCATAATAATCAGTGTTATCAGCGTTCTATTTTTTTAGTCGGTTAGTAGTGGTAAAAAATGATTCTTACACTTCAGTCGAATAGAAAACCTGCACTTAAAGAGGGCTAAGCCGGTCATTCCGATTTTAGTATAATGTTTTTGAATATAGATTCAGCGTAAGAATAACGTCTAATGATTTTTATGAAATGAAAATAATAACTATCTTTTACGCATTCAATAAAGGCAGTTGGTTTTATCCACTGTTAAGTTACATAACAATGAGGTAATTAATGGAAACAGTTGATCAAAAAAAGACTTTGAATAATGTTGCATTCTATTTATTGATGTCAATATTAGGATTTAGCGTTTTTGTTGCAGTCGGATATTTATTCTATTCGATCATTTTCGGTTGATCTTTAATAAAAATAAAATTTCCTACCAAATCAGTAAAAATTCAACATGAATTCCAGGGAGCCTTCTGGTAGTTCTTTAAGTGAACTTGTAAAAGCGATGGGGCTGGTTTTCGGCGATATCGGAACCAGTCCTATCTATACACTCACGGTAATATTTGTCTTAACTCCACCAACACCTCTAAATGTTGTTGGTATTCTATCTCTTGTTTTCTGGACTCTAATAATTCTTGTAACAGTTCAGTACACTTTTCTTGCTATGAGTTTGAGTTCGAAAGGAGAAGGCGGAACAATTGTACTGAAAGAAATTTTGCATAGCTCGCTCAAGTCCGGTAGATCCATGTTGTTTGTAACGTTTTTAGGATATATTGGTGTTTCCTTATTGATGGGCGATGGAGTTATTACGCCGGCAATAAGTATTCTTTCTGCAGTTGAGGGTCTGGAGTTAATTCCCGGCATTGGTCATATCTCTCAGAATACAGTTGTTCTGATAACCATTGGTATATCGGTATTGCTTTTTTCTGTTCAAGCGCGGGGTACGGATAAAGTAGCTTCTTCGTTCGGTCCAATAATGGTTGTTTGGTTCTCTTCTCTTTTTCTAACCGGATTCTTTTCGTTGATTCATAATCCCGGAATTGGTTTTGCACTAAATCCTTATTACGGAATTAATTTTTTAATTCACAACGGATTCAGCGGATTCATTGTATTATCGGAAGTCATATTATGCGCCACAGGAGGAGAAGCACTTTATGCCGATATGGGACATCTTGGAAGAACTCCCATAAGACGAGCCTGGTATTTTGTCTTCTTCGCACTTGTTATAAATTATTTTGGTCAGGGTGCGTTTGTGCTTGCAAGTGGAGAACAACGCGATGAACAGATTAACATTTTGTTTGCGATGGTTAAAAACCAATCGGAATTTCTTTACATACCGTTTTTAATTCTGACCTTGTTTGCAACCATAATTGCATCACAGGCAATGATCAGTGCAGTTTTCTCGCTTGTCTATCAAGGGATACGGACACATATTTTTCCTTTGATGAGAGTACAATACACATCGAGCCATATTAAATCGCAGATCTATATTGGCGCTGTTAACTTTGGTTTACTAATTGCGGTTATCTTAATGATTCTAATATTCAGGAGTTCGAAAAATTTAGCAGCGGCTTACGGATTTGCCGTTACAGCAACAATGACGTCCAGCACCTTTTTTATGATCTGGATCTTTTCGAGAAGAAAAGATAAGCTGAAATATTTTATAGCACTCTTTGTGTTTGTTATTAATCTGTTTTTTTTATTAGCTGTATTTACGAAGATTCCACACGGCGGTTATTGGTCAATTGTCATTGCTATAATACCATTTGCAACAATCTTCCTTTGGACATTTGGCAACAAAGCAGTCTACCGTTCATTTCGCTCGCTTCCAATTGATACTTATCTGGAAAGTTTTAATCAACTTTACGAGACGGGAAAATATTTACCCGGTACAGCGCTCTTTTTTACTAAAAGTTTAGATATGATTCCACCATATATGATTCACTGTACAATCCGCGGGAGTATTATTTATGAGCATAATATTTTAGCATCCATTATTACAATGGATAAACCATTCGGCATACAAAAGCTATTTGTTCCGGAGATTACAGAAGGATTATCGAGACTTGAAATTCAAGTTGGTTATATGGAAAGAATGGATGTACCGAAAATTTTAAGGGAAGCTAATATTGATCCGAAAGTTATGTTCTATGGCGTTGATGACATCTATGCAAAGCGTCCATTTTTAAAACTCTTCGCTTTTATAAAACGTGTTACTCCAAACTTTGTTCAATTCTTACAGCTACCTTATCAAAAATTGCACGGTGTTATTACAAGAATAGAACTTTAATTCTACGCTCTGTTGACTGCCGGTGTATTCGAATGGTTGTGCCCAATGTAGGTTTGTTAATTTCTGCCTTTGCAACCTCTGCGTTTAAAGCTTTTAACCGCAGAGAACGCAAAGGAAAGATTTTTATTGAGGGATACATTTCTATTCGTTAAGTTGTGAATGAGCTATTGCTGTTCACAACCCTTCTCTTTCCAATTACAGAAATTATTATTTAGTACAAATGCGGTGGCAGATAAAAAATTTCTTTACTAATCAAATCTAACCACCGCCAGACGCAAGATGAATATTTAGTTTTGTATTCTTGAAATTTCTATTCCAAGTTTTAAAAATTTTTTTCTTATTTCATTAATTATATAGAGTGAGTTTTCAGTATCGCTGTGAATGCAGATAGTATCGGCATCAATTTTAATTTCCTCACCATTTAGAGAAATAACTTTTCCATCTTGTGCTATAAGAAGAGCCTGCCGTGCAGCATCTTCCGGATCGGTATAGATTGCATCGAAAAATTTTCTTGAACGGAGCGAACCATCGTCTTCATACCGGCGGTCTGCAAATGCCTCCGATACCGTTTTGAATCCTTCAGCACGCCATACATCAATCATTATTGAGCCCGCTAAACCATAAAGAATAAATTCTTTACTGATTTTAGAAATTCCATTTGAAATAGCAATTGCGATTTTTTCATCTTTTGCCGCTACATTGTAGAGAGCGCCGTGAGGTTTTATATGCTTGACTTCAAATCCGTTTGCATTAGCAATCCGTATAAATGATTCTACCTGGTAATAAACAAATTGTGTAATCTCTGCCGGTGAAAGATTTAATTCGATCCTTCCAAAATTTAATCTATCGGGATATGACGGATGTGCGCCTATTCCGACATCATACTTTTTACAAAGCTTCATTATTTCAAGAATTGAATGTGCATCGCCGGTGTGACCACCGCACGCAATGTTTGCAGATGAGATGAGACTTATAAGTTTTTCTTCGCTTCCGTCTGTCAGCGCTTCCGATTTTTCACCAACATCGGAATTAATATCAATAATTTTTTTCAAACATCACCTCAAATAAGTTTCTGTCCTTTTGTTTCCGGCAATAGAAATATAATTACCGCCCCGAGTAAAAAGAAGAAAGCTGTAAGTGCGAATGCGCTTCCGATTCCGTGATGATCTGCGAGTGCACCAACGACAAATGGGGCAAAAGCACTGAAAGCTCTTCCTACATTATATGTAAAGCCCTGTGCAGTGCCGCGTATATTTGTCGGAAAAAGTTCAGCAAGCATAGCACCGAACACACTGAAATATCCGTGTCCAAAAAATCCTATGAAAGGACCGATGATTAACAAAAGAATATCATGACGAGCAAGCTGACCGTAAAGCGGAACAAGTAACGCTGCCGCAATTAAGAATGATAGAAACACAGGCCGTCTTCCAAAACGATCCGCAAGAAATCCGAAAGATAAATAACCGAAGAATGCACCTATCTGCATGGGAACAATCCATGTGGAACTTTTCACAATTCCCAAACCGGCACCGCCTTGTTCAATCGGCTTCGAAAGAAAAGAGGGCATCCAGGTAAACAGACCCCAGTAAGCAAAGAGAACAGAAGTTGTCAGTAGTGATGCTGTCAAAGTTTTTTTGAGTAACGGTTTTTTAAAAATAATTAAAAGCGAATTAGCCATTTTACCTTTATGATTTTCTTTATTCTGAATCCATATAGCAGGCTCATGTACATTCCGTCGAATCCATAATGTAAGAAATGAAGGAAGAATTCCTACCACAAATAAATCTCTCCATCCAAACACCGGTAGTATTACGGCAGAAATAATGGCGGCTAAAATATATCCAATTGCCCAGCCTGCCTGCATAATTCCTATTGCTTTGCCTCTATGTTCGGCGGGCCATGTCTCGGAAACTAAAACAGATCCGGCAGACCATTCGCCGCCCATTCCAAACCCAACAAGGCATCTCCATAATATAAGCCAGGCGACCGATTGTGCAGTCGCGGTCATCGCAGTAAAAATTGAATAACTGATTATTGAAAATACCAAGGCACGCGCTCTTCCTATTTTATCTGCAAGAGTGCCAAAGAAAATTCCACCGATTGCAGATGCAACCAATGTAACGGATGCAAGCGCACCGGCTTCCGCCGAGCTTAATTTAAATTCGTTTTGGATTGCCGTAAGTGCGAATGCATAGAACATTATATCCATTGCATCGAGCATCCAGCCCAATTGTGCGGCAAATAAAGTTTTCCATTGATACGACTGTATAGATTTTGTCCAGTGTTCTAAGTTTGACTTCATGCCGATGCTAAAGACATTGGTGAAATTAACGATTCAAGATGCATTCTCATCTCGTATGCCTTTTCGATTGATACAAATGAAAATCTAATTTCATCGCGCGGACGAAGTTGTCCGACTTTGTGAAAATGAGCCGAGATCACATTTGCAATTTTCGGGTAACCGCCTGTTGTTTGATGTTCAACAAATAAAATAATCGGATTGCCGTCATGCGATACTTGTATTGCACCTAATGATACTCCTTCGGTAATAATATCTTTGTTGTTGATGTTGGTTAACATTGGTCCGGTGAGCCGAAGACCCATTCGGTTTGTTTCTTCACTTACCAAGTAAGCAGATGAAGAAAATAGATTAAGTGTTTCTTTAGTGAAATATTCGGTCTGAGAAGCATTAGTAACAAATATTTTTTGATTGTTCATTATCTCGGCAACTACTTCATTTTTTATTTTCAGAGAATTAAAATTTTTAAAATTGTTTCCGGCAAAATTTATTTCATCTCCTTTCATTAGTGCGCGCCCTTTATATCCGCCTATGCCCGCGATAATGTGAGTAGATGAACTTCCAAGAATATTATCTATTTCGAATCCGCCTTTAATACAAAGATAACATCTTGCACCGGCTTGCGTCATGCCAAATTGAAGTGCCTGTCCCGCTTTAACAGAAATAGATGTCCATAATGGTATTGGGTTTCCGTCAACCATTGGTCGGAAATCAGAACCGGTAATTGCAACTATTGTTTCGGAATCGAAAAAAAATTCTCCGCCTATCAGAGTCATTTCAAGTGCAGACAAATTTTGATCGTTGCCGAGCAATAAATTACCAATTCTAAGTGATACTGCATCTGCCGCACCGGAAGCAGAAATGCCAAGATGAGAAAAGCCGAATCTTCCCAGGTCTTGAATAGTAGATTGAAATCCCGGCTTAATTACTTTCATTAACGGCATAATTAATTCTTCAGTTCTTCGAATTCTTTTCTTGTTATAGGAATGAATTTTATTTTATCACCCATCTTTAATAATGTGGGCTCTTCTTTATCAGGCGAAAAAAGCCGTAACGGCGTTCTGCCTATAATGTTCCATCCGCCTGGCGAAGAGAGAGGATAAATTCCTGTATGGTCTCCTCCGATTGCTACGCTTCCTTCGGGCACTTTTATTCGCGGTGTCTGTAATCGTGGAGTCGCAATTTCTTTCGGCATTTCTCCCATGTAGGGAAATCCGGGCGAGAATCCCAAAAAGTAAACTAAATATTCCGGTTGAGAATGAATTTGAATAACCTGTTCTATTGTAAGAGAATTATGTCTAGCAACAACAGAAATGTCCAACGCAAATTCTTCATCATAACAAACAGGAATTTCGATGATTCTAGGATCATGAATATTTACAGAACTTTCTCTTGTTAATAAAGCTTTTACACTTTCGCTTATTTCATGAGGGTGAATGATGCATGGATCGAAAGTGATTAGAATAGAATTATATGCAGGATGTATTGATTGGATACCGCTAAGTTTGGCGGAACCGATCAGCAAAAAAAAATTTAAAACTCTTTCATGAATTTCACGTGATATTTCATCTCCGATTTTAATTAAAATTGATCTGTCGCTTGCAAATTGAATATAGGGATATTTTTTAGTCAATTGTTCAGTCATGAATTCATAAATTATTTGTTAGTAAGCCCCTTTACGCAAGAATTAAAGAAAAGATATTTTCTCCGTGGTTCTCTGTGTCTGCTCGGTGTTTCTCTCTGTTATTTGTTGGTCTTTATTACACAAAGTGCCACCGAGAAGTCGCAGAGTTACACAGAGATAAAACTTTTGCGTAAGGTAAATTAGTAATTCTTAAAATCTATGCTAGAATTTAAAAATTCATTTAACGAAGAAGTATTTTTTAAAAACTACTCTATAATAACTTCATCTGCAAAAATCCAGGCTTTACTCCCAGCTCCTTTATGCCACGGCGGACAAGTGCCGATGTTCTTTGCCAAAATTTTTAAGTAACGAGCAGATGTAACATCAACCGTCGCAGAAAATCTTTTGATCATCTGTTCTGTGTTTGTACTTGGAATATCGTTCACAATATCTGCAACGCGCTTAAAATTAATTCCGTCATCTGAAACAGAAAAAACAACTTCGCTGGGAAGAAAGATCCAAACATTAGGATCATTTAAAAATCCGACAGATAAATTTTTGATAGATGTTGGTTTTGTTAGATCAATAACCGCGTCCAGATCGGTTCCTTCAAATCCCTGCCATTCGCCATTTTGAAAGGTTGAAGTGCCAAACCGTCCATCTGTTAATGCCATACTCCCGCCGCCATTGTATCTCTCATGATACGGTATAGTATAAGTTGCCGGCGGATATTTTGATTTTATAAATGACGAAGACATTGTAAAACTGCGTTCATCTTTGTCTGTATATGAAAATGCTTTGATTGTTGTTGGCTGATAAATCGTTATCGGCTTCTCATAAAGACGCGAGCCAAAATCAGGTTCACTTCCATCAAGGGTATAACGGATTTTTGTTTTTGGTGTTTCGCATATTAAACTGATATTAAATGATTCATAAAATGTTTCTCCGTTGGAAGAAACATATGGCATCAGAACTCCTTCATCAACCGGACGCATGGAGAACAATCCCGGATTATCGTTACTCCACGCTTTGTTCGGTTTTTCGTTCATAACAAAAATCATTTCGCCACCTTTCATAATCTGTTCGTGGGTGATATACGACTTTTCATAAGCCGTTCCATTGAACGATGCGATCTGAATGAATTTATTTTGTTCGGAATTATTTTTTGTGTTTATGATAAATTTATTTCCGTTTTCAAGATTGATTGTAACTTTATCAAAAATTGGTGAGCCGATTGCATATGTGTTCTGACCGGGAGTAACTGGGTAAAATCCCATTGCAGAAAAAACATACCAGGCAGACATTTGTCCGCAATCATCATTACCGCAAAGTCCATCAACTTTTGATGTGTACAAATCTTTCATAATTCCACGCACGCGTTCTTGAGTTTTCCATGGTGCGCCGGCATAATCATACAGATATGCAAAATTATGTGATGGTTCGTTGCCGTGTGCATATTGCCCGATTAATCCTGATATATCCGGTTGAAATCTTCCCTCAAGTTTATCGGATTCGGCAAAGAGGTCATCGAGTTTCTTCACAAAATTTTCGTTTCCGCCGTGAAGGTCTATCAATCCTTTAATATCTTGAGGAACAAAGAAGTTGTATTGATAAGCATTGGCTTCTGTGTATTGCTGTGTAACTGCCTTTGGTTCAAAAGGAGTTATCCAGGAACCGTCAGACATTTTTCCACGCATAAATCCTGTTGATTTATCGAACAGATTTTTATAGAAGAGAGATCGTTGATTATATTTTGTATAATCTTCTTCTTCACCGATTGCTTTTGCAAATTGAGCGATGCACCAATCATCATAAGAATATTCAAGAGTTTTAGAAACAGATTCATTCTCTTTATCGGCTGGAATGAAACCGCGTTCGCGGTATAATTTTTGTCCATGCTGTTCACGTTCCGCGCTTACCTTCATTGCTTCTAAAGCCGTCTTCGTATCAAAACCGCGTATCCCTTTCATGTAGGCATCAAAGATTACGGGTACAGCATGATAGCCGATCATGCACCATGTTTCGTTTGAAGCGAGTTCCCAAACCGGAAGCAATCCGCTCTCTTTATATTTTGCTATAAGAGTTTTAACAAAATCACCGGCGCGTTTTTGATCTATGATTGTCAAAAGAGGATGCTCTGCGCGGAAGGTATCCCATAAAGAAAAAACCGTGTAATAATCAAAACTTTTTGCTGTATGAATTTTCTTGTCCATACCTATATATTTTCTATCAACATCGGTAAATAAGTTCGGTGTTATCAGAGTATGATAAAGAGCGGTGTAGAAAATCTTTTTCTGGTCTTCATCATTTCCTTCAACTTGAATCCGGTTTAATTCTTTCTCCCAAATTTTTTCGGCATTTTGTTTCACTCCTTCAAAATCGAAATTAGGAATCTCTTTTTGAAGATTTTTTCTGGCGCCATTTATGCTAACGGCAGAAATGCCGATCCGGACATAAATAACTTCCCCTTCACCTGTTGCAAAGCGAACATATCCCTTAACATTTTTACCGGAAGCTTCAGCATTTCCTTCGCTCATTTTTTCATCTAACACCGTTCCGTAAATTGAATACGGTTTAGAAAATTCAGCAACAAAATAAATTGTATGTTCCTTTGCCCACCCATGCGATTTGCGCATTCCTTCAACACGATTCATTCCAACAAATTTTATTTTAGATTCACAATCATTATCGAGACCGTGTTTTAAATCAATAATTATGTTGGCTGTTGAAGATTGCGGAAAAGTGTATTTGTGCAAGCCTGCGCGCATAGAAACAGTAAGTTCGGCTTTTACTTTGTAATCGATTAAATAAACGCTGTAATATCCCGGAGATGCTTTTTCGGTTTCGTGTGAGAACCGTGAACGGTAACCTTCGCCCGGTTTTCCTTTATCACCGGGAATGAATTTTAACTTGCCTACAGTCGGCATAAATAAAATATCTGCATAATCTGTTGCGCCCGTCCCGCTTAAGTGGGTGTGGCTAAAGCCCATGATCGAATTATCGGAATAATGATAGCCAGAACACCAATCCCATCCTTCAATTCCCGTATCCGGTGAAAGCTGCATCATTCCAAATGGAAGTGTTGCGCCGGGATATGTATGTCCGTGTCCGCCTGTGCCGATAAATGGATCAACGTAATCAATTAGTTTTTTATTCTGTGCATAACATGTGATAGTAAGAATAAATGATAGTATAAAAAATATTTTTTTGATCATAATATTCACCATTTGGAAAATCTTCAAGGTCATAAAAAATTTTGAAGCATGTTTGCTTAATCAATTTAGGGTAGTTCTAAAAACTATCTTTTGTAAAAATTTAACGCGGAGAACGCAAAGAATACGCAAAGTCCGCAGAGGATATTGAAGTTATTGGAACTACCCTTTATAAAATAAGAACCGGCATGAATCGTTCTTCTGCTAATTTCCGGACTTTCATACTCTAATTTTAACGATTGATTACCGTTATCCCGACCAATAATCTTTCTTCCCTTCGAATTTAAAAATTTCTCAAAATTGAAATGCGATGCAACTGTTTCATGAAGATGTGTATAATAAAATGCCGGCAATGCAAGAAAAAGAATTATTGCCATTATAAAAATAATTGCGGGATATCTTGTGTTTGACATGAAAGCACTAAATTTTTGTACCAAAATCTGTAAAATTTAGGAGAGAGAAAAGAGAATTTATTGAATATACTTTAATTACTTTAAAGCAAGGAATAGATAATACTTTATTCATGTTTCTTGTATACATGAAAAACCAACAAATAATCCGATTGAATTTGAAAAAGAGTTGGCAACAATGAAACTGAAAATAAATTGTTAGAGGATAAACCAATCGAAAGAAACGATTTAGATACAAAACGCTCCGCCTCACTAAGTGTTTGGTTTATTGTAATTCCTCTTTACCTGATATTTTGTGCGATAATGAAAATGTCTTTTAATTTACATCTTCATTTATTCGATTTGCTTGATGAATTTTATAAATCATTTAATAACGGATTATTTGGTAAGATAGTTGCGCCTGCGCTTATGCTTGGTATTCCTGCAATTGCGATAATTATAACTATGATTTCTATTCTTGAAATGTATTATGACCGCAGCTCAAGAGAACTAAGAATCCGGTTAAAAAATAAACCTCTGAATCTTCTCATATTACTTCTCGGCATATTAGTTCTCGGGTTATTTGTAGTTTATTGGTTTACCAGGGTTTAATAAATAAAGGGACGTAGAATGAAATTGCCATGGTTCAATCGTTACGGAATATTTTTTCTACCCGGGAGTTTAATGGGTTGGTTGATTTTTTTGTCGGCTCTTGTCTATGCAATTTATCTTTTTATAGAGATAGACAACCGCTCGCACTCGGTAAGCGACACATTAATAAATTGGATTTTTAACTGTCTCTTAATAGCTGTTGTTTATACACTCATAGCTTTTTTTACATCAAAAGAATATGATTACGATTAAAGACCAAAATCGAAATTAAACACTACGAAGTTATTCCAAACTGTGCCAGATGATGAGTAAAATGTTTTTCATGAAAAATTTCCCACTCATCTTTGTTCAACTCTCCGAAAGTAGGGTTGAGTAAAAATGCATCAGGATTTTCTTCAAAGTACTTGTAATAATCCTCAACTTCCTGCCTCAAAATTTTTTTTGCTTCATCAAGATTTTCAAATTCAAGCGGTAATAAATTTTCACCGATGATAGGATTGAGAAATCCTTTTGGCAACGGACGGCTGCTTAGTAAAAATCTTTTCAAAGTCTGCCATTTTTCAGGCGGGTTAAAACATCCTACATTTAACTTTCCATTACTTGTTCTAACGGCAAGAATCAGATGTTCAACCATATGTTGAGCAGACATTTTACCCCACAACTGTTTTGTATCTGAATTTAAATTATCAAAAAGTCTGAGTTTATTTATCAGCGGCTTTTCCAAACATTTTCCTTTCGATTTGATTGGTGTTTATTAAGAACGGTATTAATTATTAGACATCTACAGCAATACCGCCTTTGTCAGTCCTTACTAAACGTGAGTATAAAGACAAACTTGGATCGAACAAAAAGCGCAGCCATAGTTTTGTCCATGATTTATGAAAAAAAAGATTATCATAAAACTCCGGCGCAGCATTTTTTAATTTCGGCAAATTATTCCACGGAATGGAAGGAAAGTCGTGATGTTCATTATGAAATCCGACATTCAAAGCAAAAAAATTTAATGGTCCATAATAACTGTATGTCTCCTGTGGCGGATGAGTTAGATAATGTTCTTGTATCCAACGCGCACCCAATGGATGCAGTCCGACAGAAAAGAAAAGGGAAGCAAAAAAATAAAATATTGGAGTCCAGCCGAAGAAATAAACAAGCAGTATGTCAAATCCAAATACAACAATCCAATTGATAATTGTCCATTTATTCATGAACTCAATTTCCTTTAAACGAGGCGGGCGTAAAGCTTGAAACACCGGGAAAAAGAGCTCCCATAAAATTTTTCCCCAAAAAGTATTTCCAATTAATTTGGCTTCCCATCTGTTTGCAAGATCGGCGTCTAGATAGTAATTGCCTTGGAATGAATGATGCTTAAGGTGATAGCTTCTGAATGAAATAGCAGTTGGGATTGCGTTTGGTAGATCGCATAAAATACTTGCAGCCATATTAACCGATCTGCTTTTGAAAATCAGATTATGTGCGCACTCGTGAATCAAGACAAATAATGTATGGTTTGCAAATGCGCCAACAAACCAAGCCGTAATTAAAACAACCCACCAAGGTTGACCGCATAACAAGATTGCAATTGCAATTTGTATCGCAGCAATTCCCAAAATTAAATAGATGCTGTTCTGATTGCGGGTAATAAAACTTCTTACTTCCGGATGGACTTTTAATATTTCCCGCGTGCGTTCCTTGTGTGGTTCCGGCAATTCCGAATACTTAAAATCCTTCTCGGGCTTTAACATGAATCGATTCCTTCTATCAATTCTAAAACTGATTTTGAGAGGAATGATTATCATATTTTTTTACTCTCATTATTAACGTAACAAGCAGTTATGATTAAGTCAATTTTTTAATAATGCGCTTTGTTAATAGACAAAATCCTGTGTGAGAAATCCAGGTGTCGGTTCGATTAATTGTAATACTTAATTTTTAGTTGAAGCGGAATTATATTATTAATATTATAGATTTAGGGTTAATGGCATAAAAAGCTCGATACAGCCGATGGCGGAGGTGGAATTTATACTGGTTGGAAAATCCCAAAACAATTAAGAAATACTCCTATAGGAACATTTACTGCTAGTGTTCAAGCCGCTAGAGTCAATCTACGTTGTAATGGAAAATATACTGGAAGAAACGGAACTTCAGTGGTTCGTGTTACAGCACGTGTTGATAAAAGTGGAATCAGAATAACGGTTGTTAATTGAATAAGGTCTGAATTTGAAAATCGGAAATACAAATTACGTTGATCATTTAATTGAAATGTCTAAAAGTGGGAGTAAAAGAGCTTTTTTTGATCTTTGTGAAATTAATTTAAAAAATATATTTACAATTTCTTACCGGCTTCTTGCAGACTATGATGCAACCAAGAAAATTACGCTTGACACTTTTTGGGGAGCTTGGGATAATTTTAAGGACTACGACTCAAGCGTTCCATTTGCAATATGGATAAAAAATTTAGCAATCCTATATTCGATAAATAAATTGCGCCGCACTTCATTTCAAATTCCAGCAGTAAAAGAAAAATCCAGTTACAACTCCGAATCAGAATATCTTGAAAAATTAATTATGGCGCTTCAAATTGACGAAAGAATAATTTTTGTGCTTCATGATCTTGAAGGGTATTCTTTTAATGAGATTCGCAACCTTTTTGAAGAATTAGAAATTGATGAAATAAAAACTAAGCTTATTAACACACGAGAATATTTGATGAGTAAAATAAGCGTATGAACTGCGAAGAAGTAAAAATTAGTCTTCATGATTTTGTTGATGAAACCCTCGACGGTTTTATGAAGCGTGAAGTTGAAGCCCATCTTCGCGTGTGTAATAAGTGTTTTAATGAGTATAAAAGAATTCGGATTTTTTTTGATACATTAAAAAACCTTCCTTATACAATTGAACCACCAAAAGAAATTGTTGAGACATTTTCTGCGGAATTGTTAAGCAGAAGTCTGAAAGAAGAAATGTCTGAGTCGCCCTCGCCGCCGGTAACGAATTTGAGAAGGCTTAAAAAAGAACGCGTAAAGCAGGAAAAAATACTTAGAAAATCACGCGGCGCTATTCGTAAAAGTTTAATCTCGCGGACAATTATGATTCCCCGGATATCGCAATCGCTTCCTTCTACCGGAATTAATTGGAATAAAATACTATTGACACTTCTTCCCATTGTACTTTTTGCAGCTGGCTATTTTATTTATGATTTTCAAAAGAATAATTCTCCGTGGAAAGTAAATACAAAAGAGGGCACAGTAATAATCAACGGCATCGTGAATTATTCGGGAAAAATTAGGCAAGGAGAAAGTTTATTAACGGAAAATAACTCCAAAGCAACAGTTCTTGTCCCGCGCATTGGAAATATTGATATAGATGAAAATTCTCTTTTGCTATTAGTGAAAGCAAAGGACGGTAATAATAGAATTCGCCTTCAAAAAGGAGCAATAAAAATTGTCAATATGACTAATATGCCGGACTTAGCAATCGATATAGAAAATTGTGTTGTAATAGACCGGAGCGGGCAGTTCAGTATTTCTATTGACGAGAATAATATTGCCAAGATTTTTGTGGAATTTGGCTTTGTGGAAATACAGCACGACAATCAAACCGTCTATTTAAATGAAGGATACAATTGCGAAATTAGAGATGGCTATAAAATTGGTACTCCTTATCGCAGTGACGCATCGGAGAGTTTGAAAGAAGAAGTGAAAAATTTTGATTATAACGGGGTAGAAGAGAATACAATTGAAAAAATTATTAAAGCCGCAACTCCAAAAGATATGCTTACTTTGCTCGAATTGATTCCCAGAACATCAAAATTGAAAAGACAAGTTTTGTTTCAGGCGATTGCAAATAATTTTCCTCCGCCAGAAAACGTTACACGCGCTGGAATTATAAACGGCGATTTACATATGCTCTATCTTTGGTGGCAGGAAATCGAATGGCAGCTATAAATTATTTTTTATCGTAACTGAATGTAGGCGTTGCCAAATATCTGAAAATATTCCAACCGTCGTTCTTCTGCTTTCTTAAAATTCTTATTGCACGCTCTGAATAAATCGGGCTCATCTTGTCTTCTATTGGGTCTGGCATTAAAAAAGAACCGCTTGTAAAGACGTATGCTAATTCACCTGAAATGTTTACCTCATCAATTTTAATTTCCCATTTACCGCCCGGATATTGTTTTCTATATTGAATCAAATCATTTCCCAGCATATCGAGCCCCACTACATCATCAGAATCGGAAACCATTCCTCTGTAATCACTCTCAAAAAATGTAATAGCTTTTTCTATATCGTTCGAGTTATAAGCTTCGACAAAATTCATTATGGTTTGTTCTACAGCCATTTCTTCGGATGAACGTGAAAGTTTCTTTTCGCCCTCAGGCACTTGCTTTGTGCAAGCTGAAATAAAAACTACCGTTAATAAAATTAATATTGATCTCGACATATTCCACCAGGACTTTTATTGTTAATCTTCATTACAATTATAACGATTTAGAAACAAATTATGATAAATCGTTCTACTGTTAAATGAATATATCACACCCGACCGGCTAATCCCGATTTTTCTACCATTCAAAAATTTTTGGATTTTATTTTTGATACTGATTTACGATTATTGTAACAATCACTGTGACGCATTCTAATTGAATCGGAGCGAAATAATAAATAAGAAAGGGTTATTAGCTCTTCTCTACTTGTTGTGGAGGTTACAGTGATTAGAAATAAACTTGCACCCCGGCTTTTGAGCAATGTTGTCAACTTAGAGAGAGAAAGAAAAAAGAAGATAAAAGAAATATCACGGAT
>JAJYXU010000091.1 GCA_021801605.1 Bacteroidota bacterium | reverse complement strand
TACTGCGATGAAAAGTTTAGGCAGAAAAATTAGTGTTGTAGATGGTTTCTATAACAAACTACTTTCATTCGTTCCAAGAATTGTTACAAGAAAATCTATAGTCAAATTAGCAGGCAGCGTTAGAAAAAAATATTATACGTCTTTATCAACCATCGAGTAAATAAACTGTTAAAAATCTTTTTTAATTGAGTTAGCAGCTAATTTGAGAAATGTAATAATTAGAATAAAAGAAGGAATAGCGATAGGTATCAACGACCAATAGAATGTAATCAAGTCGAACGGTCGTTTGATCATTATTGATAAAAATAATCCGCTTAACGGTTTGTAAAGTACGATGACTATAAACAACATATAAACAATATTGATCAAGAAGGAAAGTGAAGCACCTTGAGATGACGACAATCTAATAGCGTTCTTTTCCTTAAAGTTTGTGTATAATCCACCCATTCCAAAATTTATTGAAATGATCGTCATTGCAGCTAATAAAGTAATAAATGCAGAAAATACCGTGAGAACAATTCCAAATTTATAGTTAGAAAAGAAACTCAAGCTGAGAGCAATTAATAAAATGAATGAACTGAAAATCACAATTTTACTTTTTAGAAAAAAATTATTCTGAACCGGAGATGATTTCATCTTCCAGAAAGCTAGACCTTCCAGACTAATAAGCGGGAAAATAAACCGGAGCGAAAGAGTAGAGATAAAAAGTAGATTAAAAAGAAAGAGCGACAGATAAATCATTGTCTGTAAATTATAATTGCCTAATCCAACGAATTTGATTCCCGCAACGCTGAAAATAAAAACGCCGATCAAAAAAAGAAGAACAAAAAAATGAATATACTGACTTGGTTCACGGATGAACATTAAGAGATCACGCTTAACTATTGATTCAGACTGCAGCTTCAAAAAAGATTTATTCTCTAAATTGAAAAATGATTTATTCTCTTTGCGTCTAGAAACGAAATCCGCACTCAGTTTCGCATTTAGAAGCCATGTTTTGAAATACCAACGGTGACCAAGATAAATTGCGACAGAGAAAAGAAATAATGAAAGAACTATCTGCAAAAATAGATACGCCAATGAAAATGAAATATCACCGCGTACCAGCCAGTACGCCGATTGCGCAAACCAATTATTTGGAAGAAATTTTATTAATGGTGGAATTAAATCACCCAAATAAAAATCCTTTGAAACGAACGGGTAATATCTCAAAACAGTTGTTACTAACATCTTTGGAGAGTTAAGATTGAAAAAGAAAACGATGATTAGAAAATATAGACTGATCAAACCGTAAATGATTTTCTTAATTCCATACTGGCTGGCTAATCGTATAACCAATAGAAGAATAATTACACCAAGTGAAGCAGCGCTGAAGATTAAAGGGACGAAACCAAGAACAAGGAGAAGAAAAGCTTCAAAGCTCAACTTGAAATAAACCACATAACCGGCTAAGAGAGAAAAGAGCATCATAATTAAAGTTGAAGAACTATAGAAAAAATTATCTAAGAATTTAATCGCAAATATTCTTGCGGGCAGAATCGGTTTTGTTAAAAAGAAATTAATTTCGTTTGATTTATAAAGTGTTGAGTATGAAACAATAATATTACCAATGTTAACTGAAATAAAAAATATAAACAGTATCATTGAGATAAATTCGTGGAGGAGAAACAAACCAATCTTAATTTCAACAAGAAGAAAATAAAATAATCTTTGAACGAAAAAATAACCGCCTGCGGCGAATGCAATGTAGATTAAGCTGCTTCCGAAACTTTTAATGATACTGTTGAATGTAAATTTAGTATCAAACCTGAGAAACGCGATAATTTTGAATTTTAGTATGTGAAGAATTTGTTTCATTACTCTTCATTTGTAAGTTGAATAAAAAACTCTTCCAGATTGTTATTGTTCTCCCGTTTAAGATTATGAAGCACTTCGATGGTATTGTTAAAAATAATATTCCCTTTGTTAATGATTCCAACGTGAGTGCATATCTCTTCTACGACATTTAGACTGTGGGTTGACATGAAAATTGTAGTTCCGTTCTTTGCTTTTTCTGTGAGAATTTTTTTTACATCAAACGCGCTCTGTGGATCCAGTCCTATCATCGGTTCGTCAACTATAAGTAACTCAGGTTCATGCAGAAAAGCAGAAGCTATTACAATTCGCTGCCTCATTCCTTGCGAATATTCTTCCGACCGTTTGTCAATCCAGTCTCCAATTTTTAACTGCTCAGACAATTCCGCGATTTTATTTTTAATCCTTTCTTTCGAAAGATTATAGAGTCCGCCGCTGAAGAACAAAAATTCTTTGCCAGTTAATTTATCGTAAAGAAACGGCTGATCCGGTATATAACCGATTTTCATCTTAGACTCGATCGGTTTCAGCCATATATCAATTCCGTCCAGATGAATATTTCCAAAGGAAGGGGAAAGCAAGCCGGCAATCATTTTAATAGTAGTTGTTTTCCCGGCGCCGTTAGGTCCTAGAAATCCGAAAAGTTCTCCTTTGTTAATCTTCAAGTTAATCCGATTGACGGCGGTAAAGTTTCCGAATATTTTCTCAAGATTCAGTAATTCTAGCATAGAACCTTAGTAAGATGTAGGTGAGTTAGATCTTTATCTTTTGAACGTCTTCAAGAGTAATTGTTTTCAAATCAACATCATCTTGTTCGAAGATGTTAAAAATTCTCTCTTCTTGATTTGTAATTGCAGAGTAAAGAATATTTTTTGCAAGGTTGCCGTTATTATAATTCTTATCCGGCTTGTCAACGAGTTGTTCAAATCTATCTAATAATTCTTGAAGTGCTCCTTCATCAAGCGCATATCCGTTTTTCTCCGCAATGTCTGCCGCAATGCAAAGTAGCTGCATGGGAATATAATCATCAAAATTAAAAACATTAGGGAAATAAGAAGATAAGCCTGGATTCAACTTAAGAACGGATTTCATCCGATCGCTTTGACTGGTGAGTATAACGAAAAATTTTCCTTTATAATCATGCATCCGTTTCAATATCATTTCTATTGCTTCCTGCCCATAATTATTCTCATCAGAAAATAAATTATGAGCATCTTTTATGATAAGAGTGCCGTCCAGTGCTTGTTGAATTATTTTATCGGTCTTGACTGCAGTTTGACCTTGATAACCCGCTACAAGGTCAGCTCGGTCAACTTCAACAACATGACCTTTTTGCAGAATGCCAAGCTCCTTAAATATTTTACTCATCAGTTTTGCAACTAATTTTTTACCTGTTCCGGGATTGCCAATAAAAACGGAATGCAAATTGCGGTCAACAGATTGCAAACCCCGCTCTTTCTTCAACTGTGATATTTTTGCGAAACTAATTAATTTATAAATATCGCGTTTAACACTATCAAGTCCAATCAATTGGTTTAGCTCATTGATATATTCTTGCAGTTTGAGCGGGTCACCTTGAACATCAAAATGTTTTGCTTCCACATCTCGGTTCAAAACCTCGTTGATGTCGCTAAGTTCTATTGTGTTTATTTTTTCTTCACTTCTTTCTTCGGTCGGAATATCTGAAAGCCGTAAAAGCATCTTTTGTTTTACAGATTCTAAAATATTTCTTACAATGCGTGCGTTACCAAACTTTTTATCTCTGTTTTTATAAAGTTCTTCAAAATGTTTTTGTAATCTTTCTTCCGCTTCTTTCGAAATATTTTTCTTTTCCCGCGCTAAAGTTCTATGAACGATTTCCATTAGTTCAGAAGGGGAGTAGTCTTCAAAAGTAAAAGACTTACTGAAGCGCGATTGAATACCCGGATTGCCGGCTACAAAATTCAACATCTCGTCAGTATATCCGGCGGCAACAACTATGAATCTTCCGCGGTCATCTTCCATTCGTTTTAATAAAATATCAATAGCTTCTTTACCAAAATCACTTCCGGAATCACTTGGTTTAAGTAGGGCGTAAGCTTCGTCAATAAAAAGCATACCTCCGATTGATTTGTCAATTAAACTAGTAGTTTTCTCTGCTGTTTGTCCAACATAACCGGCTACCAAACCTTGCCGGTCGGTTTCAACAAGATGTCCCTTCGATAAAATTCCAAGTGCCGAATAGATGCGTCCAAAAATCCGCGCTACAGTTGTTTTACCCGTGCCGGGGTTGCCGAGGAACAAAATGTGTTCGCTGAATACTTTTTTAATATCTTCTCCCTGCTCATTAAAATAGCGGGCAAGTTTCACCATATCGGCAATTTCTTTTTTGACTAAAGTTAATCCAACTAAATCTTCCAATTCGTTTAATGCTTCATTCAAAGATTCTTCATTAATCGGGAATACTATTGCCTTAGAGGATCTTTTGGAAAGTGTTGCTTTGATCACTTCTTCATTAAATGTTGTGATCAAATCTTTTGTCCTTTTTTCTTCAGGAATCATCAGGCAAATTTTACTGAGATTTCTTTTTGATTCATCAAATAATTTTCGAACAAGGCGTGCATTGCCAAATGATTTGTCTCTGCTTCTATAAAGAGAAATAAATTCTTTCTTCAATATTTCTTGGGCTTCTTCCGTAATTGCATAATCTTCTTTTTTCAGAAGCTGTTTGAAAATAAGAATCAATTCATCCGGAGAATAATCTTCAAAGACGAATGTTTGGCTGAAACGAGATCTTAATCCGGGATTTGAATTTAAGAACGATTCCATCTCTTCGGGGTAGCCTGCAACAATTACAACGAATTCACCTTTGCGGTCTTCCATTCGTTTCAAAAGAATATCAATTGCTTCCTGTCCAAAATCTTGGCTGCCGCCTTTTTTAATTAAAGTGTAAGCTTCATCAATAAATAGAACACCGCCGATAGCATCATTAATAATTTTTTCTGTCTTCTGTGCTGTCTCGCCAATGTATTGACCAACAAGAGCGGAGCGGTCAACTTCAACAACGTGTCCATTGGGAAGAATTCCCATCGCGTAAAAAATATCTCCGAGCATCCGGGCAACTGTTGTTTTACCTGTCCCGGGGTTTCCAAGAAACACTGCGTTGATTGCAATTTTTTCTTCTGCTTTTAATCCAAGCCGTTTTCTTTCTTTCAAAAATTCCAGATAAGAGACAAAACTTTTTACCGATTCTTTTATGCTAACAAGTCCGGTAAAATGATCTAATTCGTCAAGAAGTTCATTCAAAGATTTTGTTGTTGGTCTTGATAAAATTTTTGTTGTTTGTTTATCAATTTTCTTCTGATCGGATTGTCTATCAAATGTTTTTGTCTCTGGGAAATCATACTTCTCTTCGGTTTCTCGTAAATTTTGATTTCCTATTCCAAAATATTTTTCCCCGGTTTTGAAATTGTTAACGTATAATTCTAAACGTGCTTGTCCTGACTGCCAATTATCAGATTGTTCAGAACTTAAAGATTGGACGAAAATCACCGAGTCCCAATCTTTAAGCACGTTCATCTGAAAATTATTTTTTCCAACTTCAAAATCATTTAGATACCAAACCAAAGAACAGTTAAAAATTTTGTCTTCCTCTTTAAAAAAAAGATTGTTAAAAATAATTTCAGTTGCAATTATGCGGGTTGAGTTAGCAAAACTTTTGCAATAAATGCGGGAGCCTGTTTTTGATTCTTCTACGGCGTCAAACAATTTCAAAGAAAAAATATCTATGTATTCATTTGGGTAATGAAAGGATTCTGTCTTATAAGGAAGATCAGTAAATGATGTAGTCGTTTTTGCAAGTTCTCTAGTCATTCTTTCACGGGATATTCTTCTCTGTGGCTCTGTCTTTACATCGTGTTCCTGTTCAAGCTGAGAAAACTTTTTTAATGCGTTATAAATACTGATAAACCTTTCATTCTTCTTATACTTATTTGCTAATGTATCTGCTTTTTTCAAAGCAGGTTTAAGTTGGAAAAGATGAAGCATTGATTCTAATTCAATCAATTCTGCTTCATCGTTTTTATTTTTTTCTAAAATTTTTCTGGCGCAAAAAAGAGAGAACCAAAATTCTTTAGCTTTTAATGCTTTACTAGCACTTTCTAATATTTTTTCAACATTCTTAGAGCTAATCAGCATTTTCCCGGTCCGAATTTGATTTGCTTGATCCAGCCAATCGCGCATTTCTTTCCAAGAAGGATTTTTACCGTTATCTATGATGAGAGCTAGCTCAAGAGCGGCATTTGCATCTTCAAATTTTTGTAGTCCAGCATACGATTTGGATCTGTTTAGATATGTCCATGCAAGAATTTCTTTTTGTTTATCTATTGATTGATCTATATCTGCAATAGCACCTTCAAAAATGCTCATTCTATAAAGCAGGTAAGCTCTATAAACACGGGCTTTAATAGAATCTCCTTTTAGTTCAACTGAGAGATTTGCATAATCCATTGCTTTCATGGGATTTCCATTTTCTAACAAAGCCCATGCATAACAGATTGCGGCTTCACTATCATCCGGACGTGATTGATATACTTTTTCAGCAACATTTAATGCCAAGCGAAATCTTCCATTCCATAAATGATCGTAAGCTTCTGCTTGCAATGTATTTAGTTCTTCGTCAAACAATCTATACCCCGGATTGTGTAATAATTGCTATTCTTATTTTTATAAAGTTAATATAATAACTTAAGTGGATTAACTGAAATATGACGGGTGTGTAATTTTTATTATTTTTATAAAAACCAATTGTGCAAAAATACGTCTAATATTCAAACTAAAGAGGTATTTATGAAAACGAAATTAATTTCAGCCGTTTTATTCTTCGCTTTTGTTCTAAGTGGATGTGGTTTTTGGGGAGTGCGCGGAAATGGAAGGATTAAAGATGAATCACGAAAGGTAACAGAATTCCGTAAAATTGAAGCAGGCGGCGCGTTCTCAATACATGTTAAAGTAGGACCTGCAGCATCAATAAGAGTTTCTGCCGAAGAGAATTTACTTAGCTATATCAGGACAACTGTTAAGAGAAATACACTTGTTATTGATACACGGAAAAATATTTCTCCCCGTAAAGAAATTTTGATTGAAGTAACAACACCTTACCTAACTGATATTGAAGCTTCCGGCGCTAACGATATTGAGATCGAAGGAATAAACGAAACTGAATTTAATGTTGATTTGAGCGGGGCAGGTAATATCAATTTGAGGGGAGAGGTTGAAAAACTTCGTGCAGAACTTTCCGGTGCCGGGAATATTAATGCAAGAGATTTAAAAGCAAAAGAAGTTCGTATCTCAGTAAGCGGGGCAGCCAGCGCTGATGTTTATGCTACAAAATATTTGGATGCATCGGTCTCGGGTGTTGGTTCAATTGATTATTATGGTAATCCCGAAAAAACACGAACTAACGTATCTGGTGTGGGATCTATTACAAGAAAATAAATGAAAATTCTTTCATGAAACGGCGGAATCTAGAAAAACTAGTTCCGCTTTTTTTATTTAAACACCCTTTGCTAATTCATTATCAGCTATTATCTTTGAATATCAAAAACATATAATTCACGAGAAGAAAAAAATGAAAAGAATTCAAGTAGCTATTTTAATGGGGAGCGATTCAGATTATAATGTTATGCAGAAAGCTGAAGAAACACTTAAAGAATTTGGAGTGAATTTTGAGACTAGAATTCTTTCTGCGCATAGAACACCAAAACAAACAGTTGAATTTATAACATCTGCTCAAAAGAATGGGACAAAAGTATTTATTGCAGGTGCAGGCGGTGCAGCACATCTTCCCGGCATTATCGCGGCTCACACTATATTGCCTGTGATTGGCATTCCAATTCTTGGAAAGTCTACTAATGGTTTAGACTCCTTACTTTCAATTGTCCAAATGCCTTCTGGAGTTCCGGTAGCAACAGTAGCAATTGACGGAGCTAAGAATGCCGCATTATTGGCTGTTCAAATTCTTGCCGTATCTAATAAATTACTTTCAAAAAAAATATATTTATATAAAAAGCAGATGGAAAATGATGTACTTAGAAAAGATAGGCAGCTGAATCGAAAAAAATAGAAAGATTTTTGATTTAGAAATATCATTATTATGAAAAGATTTTTGTGCAGCATTAGTTATCACGGGCATTAATAGAACATTACTTTATCCTTTATTTTCCCTCCCCACAATTCCCATTACAGATTTCTAAGCTCCAGCTTCAATTATTACCTTTTCCCAATTCTTACAAAAGCTATAATGTTTTAGGAAATTATAGAATATTATTCTCACACTTAGGAAATCCGGATAATTCTTTCAGCCATTTATTTTGTTTAACGATGAAATTAGAGGTTCGAATTTGCTAGGCATTGGCATCTTATATGTAAATCAAATACAACAATAATATTCGAACAATTTGAGAACTGGATGAAAAAGGAAATCTTAGAGAGGTATCCGCCAAAGGATAGAAGTAATTTAATTGCACTACTTCAAGAAGTTCAGGAAGTATATGGTTACCTTCCAAAAGATGATTTGCGGGCGATTGCAGAGTATCTGAATCTTCCACTCAGCTCAGTTTATGATGTAGCCACTTTTTATAATCAATTCAGATTAACTCCGCTTGGTAAAAACGTAATTCGTGTTTGCAGAGGAGCTGTCTGTCACGTTAAAAATTCAGCTAATCTTTTGATAGCACTCGAAAATGAGCTAGGAATAAAAGCTGGACAGACAACCCGAGACAAAAATTTTACGCTTGAGACTGTCGCGTGTATTGGCGCATGCGATATAGCTCCCGTAATTAATATTAATGAGGAGTATTACGGGAGGGCAGTGAACAAAGAGATTCCGAAGATATTAGCTAAGTATATGCAAGAAGAAATTTCTAAAAATAAAATTAAAAAATTTAATGGAATTGAAAACCAAACAGCGTGAGATTATCCACGAAATCATTCACAATACCGTACAGCTTCTAGAACTTGAGTTAAAGAAGAAGAACATTTCTTTAGTCTCAACGATCGAAAAAGATCTACCAATCATAGAAGCAGATCATATCGAAATTACACAAGTAATAACCAATCTTTTAAGCAATGCAATGAAATACAATAAAGGAGACGGAAAGATTTTTATTGACGTATTCAAAAAGAAAAATTACGTTACTATTGCTATAAAAGATACTGGCATTGGAATGAAGCCGGAAGAAACAGCCAAATTGTTTAATGAATTTTACTACATAAAAAATGAAAAGACACGCGGTATCAAGGAAACGGGACTTGGACTTGCGATAGTGAAAAGAATTGTTGATTCATATCATGGTAAAGTTGAAGTAGAATCAGAGTCTGGAATTGGAACAACGTTCATAATTAATTTACCAATAAATAATAACTAACAAATGGAGAGAGCATGGAATTAATAGCAATAATTGATGACGATCCGGATATTCTTGACGCTAGCAGTTTGGTATTGAAATCGAAAGGATACAATGTAATAACCGCCAAAAATCCAAATGACGGCTACAAAATCGTCAAAGAAAAAAAACCAGATTTAATTATTCTTGATGTTATGATGGATGAACCCGACGATGGATTTTTTCTTGCACAAAAATTCCGTAAAGAAAACATTACTACACCTATCCTAATGTATACTTCAGTTTCAAAAGCAATTGGATTTGAATTCGGGAAAAACGAAATGGTTCCGGTAGATGATTTTGTTGAAAAACCAATTTCCCCGGATGAACTTGTTAAGAAAGTTGAGACATTGTTGCACAAAGTAGAGGAGAAAAACTGATGCTGGTATTAGAAAAAAATGCAATGACTGAAGAGATCGAACAGCTTGTTGAAAAATATGGCAGGTCCCGCTCGTCGCTCCTTCCGATACTTCAAGATATTCAGCGAAGGCATAGATATATACCGGATTTCGCTCAGCAGGAAGTTGCACGCTTACTTGATATTCATCCTGTCGAAGTTTTCAGTGTTGTCTCGTTTTATTCATTTCTCAACACACAGCCAAAAGGAAGAAACATTGTTCGCCTATGCCAAACTATCACTTGTGATATGGCAGGCAAAGCAGCCGTAGCTAAAGCACTAGAAAGAGAACTCGGGATCAAATTCGGCGAGACAACAAAGGATAATAAATTTACACTTGAGTATGTGAACTGTCTTGGCATGTGCGATCAAGGTCCGGCTGTATTGATTAATGAAAGAGTTTATCCAAAAGTTACACCAGAGAAAGCTGTTCAAATTCTTAGCGAGGTGAAATAATTATGGAAAAGAATAAAAGAAAAGGCGCAGTATTATTTTCTGAATATAAACGCGGCGATGGGATTAAAAATGCAATTAAAAAATCCAGAGAAGATATTTTATTTGAAATACGTGAATCGAAATTGAAAGGAAGAGGCGGAGCTGGATTTCCTACTGCAACAAAATGGATGATGGTTGCTGCGGCAAACTCTGAAGAAAAATATATTATTTGTAATGCAGATGAAGGTGAACCCGGAACATTTAAAGATCGCGTACTTCTTCTGGAATATCCCGAATTAGTTTTTGATGGAATGGTAATCGCAGCTTTTGTTATCGGTGCAAAGAAAGGGATTATTTATCTGCGCGGTGAATATGAATACATGAAAAAATCTTTAGAAGATTATCTTGATACAATGAAAAAAGATAATCTGCTTGGCAATGATATTCTTGGAAAGAAAGGATTCAACTTTGAAATCGCTATTAGAATGGGAAGCGGTGCTTACGTATGCGGTGAAGAAACTGCATTGATTGAATCGCTGGAAGGAAATCGTGGAGAAGCACGCAACCGACCTCCATTTCCGGTAACTACAGGATACTTGGGTCATCCTACTACTGTTAATAATGTAGAAACACTTGCAACAATCCCTCATATTGTTACCAAAGGCGTCGAGTGGTTTAAAAAACATGGAACTGATAAATCTACCGGTTCAAAATTGTTTTCTGTTTCAGGTGATTGTGAAAAGCCCGGCGTCTATGAATTACCGTGGGGTACAAAAATTTCCGAACTGCTCGATTTAGTAGGTGCAAAAAATACTAAAGCCGTACAAGTCGGCGGAGCTTCCGGAACTTGTATTCCTAAATCGCAATTCGAGCGGACGCTTGCATACGAAGATGCTGCAACCGGTGGTTCCATTATAATATTCAATGAAAATAGAGATATGCTGCATGTTCTAAAGAATTATATGGAATTTTTCGTTGAAGAATCTTGCGGTCAGTGTACACCTTGCAGAATTGGAAATGTAAAATTGCTTGAAGGTGTTAAAATGATTGAAAAAGGCGATTACACATTTTCATACATCAATCAGTTAAAAAATCTTGGACGCTCAATGCAGGTTGCATCTAAATGTGGGCTGGGGCAATCGAGTCCTAACTCATTCATTTCGATTTTAGAAAATTTTAAAGAAGAAATATTCAACGGTAACGGAGGACACAATGGAAAGTAAAGATAATTTGAGAGCGCCGGTTAGTCAAAAACCGTTAACGATTGAAAAACCAACTGATCTAACTACAATCGGCGGAACTGTCACGGTTGAAATCAACGAAAAGAAAATTACTGTTCCTCTAGGAACAACGATTCTTGAGGCATGTAAGATGAGTGGGATTAGTATTCCAACTTTGTGTAACCATGAAGATTTGTGTGTAGCAGGTGTTTGCAGAATTTGTGTTGTTGAAGTCGAAGGAATGAGAACACTTCAAGCATCGTGCGCTTTTCCAATCACAGCGCCAATGAAAATAAAAACATCAACACCAATGGTTCGCAAAGCTCGTAGAAACATTATCGATTTAATGCTCAGTGAACATTATGGTGAATGTTACTCTTGTTTCAGAAACGGAAAGTGCGAACTGCAATCTCTTGCTAAAGAATACGGTGTTGATAGTTATACCTTCGGTCATGTTACCAAACCAAAGTATGAAATGGATAATTCATCATATTCAGTTATCCGTGATATGAGCAAGTGCGTACTCTGCAAACGTTGTGTAAGAACTTGTATTGATCTGCAGGAAGTCGGTGTGCTCGAAGCTGTAGACAGAGGAGACAAAACGCACATCAGTACATTTTTAGATAAACCGTTGAGCGATGTAATTTGTATTAATTGCGGTCAGTGTATTAATCGTTGTCCAACTGCTGCATTACGTGCTAACGATCCATCCGATGAAATTTGGGCTGCAATTGATGACCCTAAGAAACATGTTGTCATTCAAACAGCTCCTTCTCCAAGAGCAGCGATCGGAGAAGAATTCGGTTTAGGCGCAGGTCATTCAATGACAAGAGAATTAAACACTGCACTGAAGAGGATCGGCTTCGATAAAGTCTTCGATACAAATTTTACGGCTGATTTAACAATTATTGAAGAGGGGATAGAATTAATTCTTCGTCTCTATAAAGCGCTTGTGCAAAAAGAAAAGGTTGCACTTCCGCAATTCACATCATGTTCTCCAGGTTGGGTCAAATTCATAGAACATTATTATCCGGAATATTTGGACAATCTAAGTTCGGCTAAATCTCCACAGCAGATGTTTGGAGCACTTATTAAAACCTTTTATGCGAAGAAGGCTGGAATCGATCCCGCAGACGTTGTTTCAGTTGCATTAATGCCTTGTTCAGCTAAAAAATTTGAATGTAATAGACCGGAGATGAATGCCAGCGGTTATAAGGATGTTGATTACGGTTTAACAACCCGTGAGATGGCTAAAATGATTAGGGAAGCTGGAATCAATTTGCCAGAAATGCCTAAGAGCGATTTTGACAATCCATTCGGAGAAGCATCCGGTGCTGGATTAATATTTGGCGTTACAGGCGGTGTTATGGAAGCTGCAATTCGATCCGTGGTTGAGTTTGTTCTTGGGAAAAAAACAGAAGATATTTTTGAAAAAGCAAACATAATTCCATTGCGTGGATTTGATGGCGTAAAATATATGGAAATTCCAATCGGTGATAAAGTTGGTTCGGTTCCGGATATCATCAAACATCTTGTGCCTAATTGGGATTGGCTTAAAGGTGCAACTTTGAAAGTAGCTGTTGCTCATGGAACAGCGAATGCTAAAAAGATTATGGATGATATTAAAGCCGGCGGCAAATTTTCTGAATGTCATTTCATTGAATTCATGGCTTGTCCCGGCGGATGTCTTGGAGGCGGCGGTCAACCGATTCCAACTACTCCAGAAATTCGTAAATTGAGAGCGAAAGCTATTTATGCCGAAGATGAATCTCTTGTAATACGTAAATCACATGAGAATCCTCACGTTGTTCAGATTTATGAAGAATTCTTAACGGATGGTCCATGCGGACATAAATCTCACAAATTGCTGCATACTCATTATACAAAACGCGGAAGATATATAGCATAAATTAAAAGTTGGAGGATGTCTCAAAAGTAATTTTAGAGTCACACTGAGTGTAGTCGAAGTGTGATTGAAGCGAAAATTATCATTTCTCGACCTCGCTCGAAATGACTTTTTGCCCTTTTGAGACAGCCCCAACAATTATTGAATGGGCATTGAATTTTGCAAGGTTGCAGACGTTTTTAATTGTCGCTGCCTTAATAATTGTTTTAGCAATTCCTTTATTCAGTACATTCAAATAAGATTCATTTACTTTAAGTTACTATCTGCCTATATTAATTATGAATCTAAACGCAAGAATATTAACTGTTTAGAATATATATGCTAAATCTTCTACCTGAGTGGACGTATCATTATGGCGAATTTTGGAAAGCGATAAAGATTCGTAATCTTTGGTTTATTCGTCTTCGTTACTTAGCCGCAGTAATTCTCTTCGGATTTTTTTTAACCGGGGAATTTCTTTTTCATCTAAATTTTTCAATTGAACAAATCATTGCTATCAACGGCATAAATTTTTTAATTCTTCTCTATAACGTAATTGTTCATTCAATCCGTAAGTATGTTTCCTCCGAGCCAGGTAAATTTAATGGACTTCATCTTTCACTTATTCAAATGATTCTGGATCTATCCGCTTTAATGCTTTTAGTTTATTACACAGGATTGATTGAGTCTCCGCTTTACATGTTTTTTATCTTTCATATGATTATTGGCAGTTTGATTTTACCGGGTTACATTATATATATAACGGCTGGATTAGTCAGTTGTGCATTTGCTCTTTTAACTTTCTTTCAAAGATTAAATTTAATAGAGAATCATTTTATTCCGGGATTATATACCGGTTCGCGTCCACATACATTAACATATGATATTCTCTTTGTTATCATCTTTGCTATAATGTTATTTATTTCTGTATACATTGCTAATAAAATTGCGCATCAGCTTTATCAGCGAGAACGACAGCTTCGTTCATCACTAGAAAAACTTAACGAGGCGGAGATCGCCAAACAAAAATATACTATCGGTATAGTACACGAAATTAAAACGCCTATTGCAGCAGTTCATTCAATATTAGAGTTAATTAAAAATGGTTATGTAGGAAATGTAAGCGAGTTAGTAGAACAAAAAATTCAACGTGCTGAACTTAGAACCGAAGAAGCACTTCAACTTATCAAAAATATCTTGAATATTTCTAAACTTAGATTGCTCGAAATTCGATTGACAGATGAAATCAATGTAAGCGTCTTTATAAAAAATATACTTGATACATTCAGCGACATGGCGAAAGAAAAATCTATCGCTCTGATCTTTGTTGATAACACGAACGAACAGTTGTCTATTAAATCTGATAAAATACTTTTAGAGTTGGTTATTTCAAATGTGATTTCCAATGCGCTAAAATATGTTGAAGAAGGGGGGACAGTTGAAGTACGATTAGACTTTAAAGAAGAAAAATTCTCCATAGAAGTATGTGATAATGGAATTGGAATTCCACAAAAGGAGACTGATAAAATATTCGAACAATTTTACAGAGCATCAAATATCGATAGAACTATTCACGAAGGAAGCGGAATGGGCTTAGCAATTGTTAAAGAGATTGTCGAAAAACTGGGAGGAATAATAAAAGTTACAAGTCCATCGCGGTTAGCTCAAGCAAATAGACCGGGAACCAATTTTGAAATTGTAATTCCTACCCGATATAAGCAGAACGAATATGATATTTTCGAAGTTAATAAGGAGGATTACTTAGAAAGCTAAAGTATTTTTTAGAAATATTTGATTTTGCTTTCTCGGCTAATTCGACATTTGGAAAAATTCCATAAACTGTTGAACCGGAACCGGACAGAAGTGCAAACATTGCCCCATCTTTATAAAACTGTTTTTTAATTCTCTCAATCTCGGGATATTTTTTAAACACAAAATTCTCGAAATCGTTTTTAATCTCTCGTTCAATAATGTTATAATTTAATTTTCCGTCGTTTATAATTGAATGCAAATCATAATTATAATTCTGAGGAGAAATATTCTGGAATGCTTCCTTTGTCGAAATATTAATACCAGGATTTACGATTAATATTGGTTCATTTATTTCTATATCTACATAGTCTAGAATTTCCCCTCGAGAAGAACCGATTGCCGGTTTTGACCTTATGAAAAATGGAATATCAGAACCAAGTTGTAAAGACAAATTAATTAGTTGATCATAATTAAGATTAAGCTGGAACATTTCATTAAGCGAGATTAAAGTAGCAGCTGCATCTGAACTTCCTCCTCCAAGTCCGGCTTGAGATGGAATTTTTTTTTGAAGTTCGATCTTGACCTTGATGGTTTTACCGGAAACCTCTTCTAAAATATTTTTTGCTTTTACTACAAGATTAGAATGGTCTCCGGGAACCAAATTTGAATCGCATTGAAATTCAAATTGATTGGCATGTTCAAAAATCAAGACATCAAAAAGATCTAAGATGGGGTAGAAAAGAGTGGAAAGATTATGAAATCCATCTGCTCTTTTTGAGAGTATTGACAATCCTAAATTTATTTTGGCAGGCGCTTTAATTTCGATATACTTCATCAAACTTTTCCTTAATCGCTTTTGTGTGATTCGGATTGGAACCGCAACAAGATCCAACATACATGGGATTCAAATCTAAGAATTGTTTTACCTCATTTAGATAACTCTGAGGATCCAGGTCGCATTTAATAAGTTCATCGCAAATATTACCGTTTCCACCATTAAAATAGAACCCCCAATTTTTAGGAGGAGTATTATTCTCAAAATACTTTTTTAGTAATTGTGGTTTGATGCAATTAAATCCAATGCCTGTAGGTGAAAAATCCAAAATAAAACTTATGGCTTCGTGTAAAGGTTCGCCGCTCAATAGATTTAGTTCTTCGGTGAAATATAGATTTACGGTAAACGGATAGGAGCTTTCTGAACAGAAAGCGCAAATGATCTTAATCTCATCCCAGTGACTTTGAGTTTCATTCCAGATAATATCACAACCACTTTCCCATAATTGCTCAATATGTAACTTATGATTGTAATCTAATTTATTATTAGTAATTGATCTTTCTACCTGGTAACAATCTTCAGCGGGTGCATTCGAGCCGGCAATTATAATTTGTTTATCTTCTATTGCATCAATTGCCAGTTGAATTCCGCAGCGGATAAATTCTTCATTTGTTATATGAAGATTTGATTGGTAAAAGGCATTTGGATTTGAGCGGAATGTATTTGTCGTTATGATTTCTGCTCCCGCATCAATATACTCCTTATGAATTTGTACAATTACTTCAGGATGAGTGATGTTAACTATCGATGACCAAAGACTTTTATGAAACGATATATTCTTCTGTTGCAAAAGAGTACCCATCGCGCCATCAAGAATCAAGGGTCGCTTTAAAGATTCATACTTTTCGAGAAGATCAATTCTACTTCGATTCATTTTCTTTCTTGTCAAAAAATGCTAAGGATTCATTTACTATCCTTTCTAAATCAATCATCTGAATACACTCAAGATTATAGGGACAAACTTTTTTCCAGCAAGGTGCACAGAATAGACTTTCTGGAAACAATTTAACACCTCTGTCATATAAATCAATTTCGCTCCAACAACTTAATCCGAACCAAGCGACTACATATTTTTTCAATGCTATGGCAAGATGCATACCAAAGGAATCGCCGGTAATAATTAATTGAGGAATACTTTCATAGCAAGCTCCTTTTCGAACGCCTCCATGCGTTGGAGTGTTTATTACTTGTCCTTGAAAATTCTCGGCAATAACTTTATTCCTTTCTTCATCTTCTGGACCTCCAAGGAGCATAATCTTAAAACGATTATAAGATAAAAACTTTTCAATCAATGCAACATGCTGTTCTATTGTCATTTTTTTGTTTGGGAAAAGAAGGGAACAGCCGGTATTAAAGCCGATTACTTCATCGCTCTCTTCGATGCCAATTTCTTTTTTGTATTCTTTAATGTAGTTTAACTCGGGAGAAGTAAAATTAAAAACATAATCATCGCGATTATAATCCAGATTAAACGTTTCTGCGAGATAGTCTTGTCCTAATCTTTTATTAACCTTGAACTTCAGATGGTCATCCATACCCAGCCGGTAATTATATTCGGCGCCTTTGTTCAGAGGAATGATTTGTCCATTAGAATTAATACCGAAACCGAGACGTTCTTTTGTGTTTACTTGCATTGCTAATGCGCCGGATCGCATTGATTTATCAACATTCATAACGATATCAAACTCTAAAGAGTGTAGGATAGCTAACGATTCAAAGTCATAAACTAGTACTCTATCGATGTAGGGATTGTTCTCAATCAATCCAGCAGCTATCTTAAGTGTAATCCAATAAATAGTGGATTCGGGATATTTCCGTTTGATCGTCTGAAGCTGAGCAGTCGTCATTAAAACGTCTCCCATAGCATCCAGATTAATAATTAAAATTTTCGTTCCAATGGGTTTCATCTCTTTACAGCCGTCTTTCCAACAATTATGATCCGAAAAACATGGTTTATATCCATTAAAATTTTTACAGGTTGGTGCTTGTTTATTCATCTCCGTCCTTCTGTAGATAGATTTTCTCAAAAAATGGGAATAATTTATTTTTGACCTGATCGAATGAAATATTTTCTAATGTCGGTTCTTCAGTGATAATAGAGTCAAATTCTGATTTATATGGCGACCAGATTTTATCATTCGTATTGTACTTAACATAAAGTCCAAACAACGGTTTATGAAATACCGAAGCAACATGTACAATGGAGGTATCTGGAGTAAATAAAAAATTGAGTAAAGGAATCATCGCGCAGAATTCATCAAAAGTTGGGCGGTAGTAAATTGGAATTTTTTTGTTAGAAATTTGTGTAGCGCTGTTCAAATCTTGTGGAGAACAAAGTAAGAGCAGATTCAAATCATAATCGGACAACTCGGAAACAAGCTGTTTATAATTTGCCACGCCCCAAAACCTTGCCTCATTGCCAGCCGATATGTTGATACCCACTAAAAATTTCTTTGCCGGATAATTATTCTTAATAAACTCTTCAGCAGATTTAGTTGAAGTATACTTTGGTTCGAAGAATATGTTTGCTTTTCCCGGATTCAATTTTAAGCTAAATAGTTTTCCGAATTCTAACATTCTATTGATAACATGATGTTTAGACGGATCCAATTTGTTCACTGTGTGTGTATAAAGTTTAGCGCTTTTTTTCTTGAGACCAAATTTGTATCTGCTTTTAGTAAATGCAATTAAATAGCTGACCGTTGATGATACATCATCATGAAGATCAACAATTGCATCACATTCAAGGTTATTAATCAATTTTATCAACGCTCGAATTCCATGAATGCTTTTGCGATAAACAATAATTTCATCGGCTAACTTTGGGTTCTCAAAAACAAAGTAATTTTGACTGCTTGCCAATACATAAATCTTGCACCCGATCTGTTCTTTAACCTCTTTGAGTAATGGAGTCGTAACAAGTGCATCTCCAATTCTGTTTAGTCTTATAAAAAGAATTTTACTTTCTTTCGAAATTACAGGAAACTCTTTTTGCTGAGCATTCTTCCGTATCAATAGAAGTAATGATAACAGAAATTTTCTGAATAGTATTTCGATTTTTTTCAACTGTTAATCAGTAAGTTATTTTTTGAAATGAGGTAATTAACTTTGTCTAAAACCTTATCAATAGAAAGATCCCGGAAACATTCATGCTGCTTTGGACAGACAAGCAGGTTACATTCGATACAGTCCAAATCATCCAGACGTACCCATTCGTGCATTTCTCCGTATGGCCCTTGCATGAATGGACTTGTAGGTCCGAACAACCCTAGCACTGGTGTTCCTACGGATGTAGCAATATGCATTGGACCGCTGTCGTTAGCAATTAAAATTTTACATCGAGCAATCAAAGCCGCAAGCTCTTGGATTGTAGTCTCAGGAGCAATCATCGCTTTATCACCAATAAGAGATTGAATTTTGAATGCATCTTCTTCATCGGACTTTCCCCAAATAATAAAAATTTTTGCGTTAAACTTATTGACTACAGCTTTAGCAATTTCAGCAAACTTAATAGGATCGCATTTCTTAGAAGCCCATCCGCCTGTAGGGCAAATTCCTACAACAAAATTATTTTCTATAAAACTGTCCCTAAGATATTTCTCCGCAACCCGTAATGCCGATGGACTGATATAGTAATACAACTGTCTATAAGAAGAATTTAACCCGATCAGTTTTAATGTTTCTATATGAAGTACTGCAGAATGATATTTACCTCGTTCTGCGGGTCCAAATAGGTTATAAGCATATTTTCTTCCACGATATGGAAACCCAACTCGGAATTTTGCTCCGCTAAAAAAAGTTACTAACGCAGTTGATGGGTTGGTAAAGAAATCAAGAACTAAATCATATTTGATTTTTCTGATTTGTAATATGAGCGAAACTTTTTTCCAAAAATTCTTACGATCGAAAATTAGAACTTGCTTAATTTCTTTTAGACCGGACAAACCGGGTTGAGATGGCGCCTCCACAAGGTAATCAATCTGAGCCTTCGGAAAATCTTTTCTGAGATTATCAATTACTATAGTGGAGAGGACAACATCGCCAATACCACGAAGTTTGATGATGAGTATTTTTTTGATCTTTTCTTTATTGAGTTTTGTCAATCTAAAACCGAATTTGAATTTAGAATTCAGATAAATATGAAATGAGAAAAAATATCAATTAGAAAATCGGCTCATTTCTTATTTTCAATTTACGAAGAATCAATTACTCCATCAATGAAACAGTCAGTAAGAATCTTTTATTCAGTAACCATTTCACAATCCTTTGGAATCTCCGGTTTAACTAGTAAAACATTTTCTTTTGTAACGGTTACCTCTCCGGGTTCGTGCCTCTGGTTTTTTATTACATATTTTTTCAAGGTATAAGTAACGGGAACGAGTTTTGAAGTTTTAGCTTTACTGTAAAATGCAGCAACAGAAGCAGTCTTCTGCAAAATATTCTTCGGTACTGCTTCTTTTGTATTTTCAACTCTCAAAACAACATGCGAGCCGGATACAGAACGTGCGTGAAACCAAAAATCATTTTGTTTGGCAAACTTGGTTGTAAGCATATCGTTATTCTTACTATCCTTCCCAACAAAAATATGATACTTACTTTCCAGCAAAAAGTGACGAAATGAGAATCGATCCTTTTTCTCTTCACCTTGTAATAACTGAGGTTTCATTTTTAATTCTTTTTTGATTACTAAGAGTTTGTCTTGCTCTTCAGTCGATTCAAATTTATTTCTGATTTTCATTAACCGTTCGTATTCTTTTTGATTGAAATTAAGTAGTTCTCTTGATTTCTGATATTCAATTTTTTCAGCGCGTGATTTATCGTAATACCGATCTATATTTTGATGTGGTGAAAGTTTTTCGTCAAGAATAATTTTTACTTGCTCGCCGGAAATATAATCATTCAACTCAATTTCTTTTATTCCTTTGTGTAGCATTTTAATATTAGCTAATAATAAATCTCCATAATGATGGTAAATGGTTTCTTTCGAACCCGAATCCACACGAACTTTTAGATTGTTCAATCTGTGTGGTAAAGTTTTAATTTCCTTAGCAAGAAATTTTTCAATCTCTTTCCTTACATTTTTTACTCTAGATTGAGTGTGAGAGAGCGCGAAATATTTGTTCAATGCATCAAAGTAACTGTGGAATTCAGTATGATCTTCCGGAATTTTTGCAGTGATAAATGTCTTCGGATGAAATTTTGATTTGCCTGGGTCTTCATCAAAATAAACAACAATATTTCCACGGTTGATTTCGTTAAGTATATCAAAAAGGTTTTTCTTGAAATTGCCATGTCGTGATTCCGCTTCTACAGTAATATCTTTCCCGATGAACGGCATCTTTTTAATACTCTGTTCATCATTTATACCTCCAATGAATTCATAAAGTGATACAAGCGAATTAGTAAAATTTAATTTTGCAATTTCATCTTCATGTTTTTTCTTTTCTTGAAGAGAATTCTTTTTGAAAGAGTGCACAATATTTTTGGAATCTGTAAAGAATATGTTGCTTTGACCGCCTTTGAAAACAATAGTAATCTTTCCGTTATTTAGAAAGATCTGAACAACACGATCTCCAAAAGCAATTTGTAGAGATTCAACTGTAGAAGGGAAGAACTCACTAAAAAAATTAATTGTGTTTTTTTTCGCCTTGTGGTGTTCATCCTTGATAGAAATATAAGGATGCTGAAGATTTGTAGAAACAATCAAATGAAAATTTGGTTTACCAAAGAGGGGAATGTGAATGAAAAGTTTGTCTTTCTCCTGCGTATAAACTTCAACAATTTGTTTCCCGCGAATAATCGGTTCTAATTGCTGTATGCATCTGAAAAGATAGAAGTAATTTTTATACATATATGGTTGGATTGGATGATAAATTATTACCGGGAATTATGACTTCGTCTTTCGCAATCTTTCTTCGGCTGTTAAGTCAAATACTGTTCTCAAAAGATTTTCACCATTAAGAGTAAGGTTTTTGTCTCTTCGATGCAGAACAATTTTTGCAGTTTCCAATGATTTATTTAGATCATTAGTTTTTAGAAAATCAGAACCTCCCCAGCAAAAGGATGGAATGTAACGGGGAGGAAACCCCGAACCAAAAATATTGCATGCTACACCAACGATTGTACCTGTGTTGAACATTGTATTGATTGCAGTTTTTGAATGATCGCCCATTATCAATCCTACAAATTTAGAGCCGGTATCAACGGGTTTTCCGTTAAGTAAAACAGAAATATTTTCATAATTATTTTTTAGATCGCTGTTATTTGTGCTTGCACCAATATTTATCCAGCTTCCTAAATATGAATGACCGAGAAATCCTTCGTGCTGTTTATTAGAATATGAGTGAATAATTGACGACTCAACTTCGCCTCCGACTCTGCAAACTTCTCCTATACTTGTATTATGGTAAATTGATGCACCGGATTTTATAATTGAATCATCACCAATGTTCACCGGTCCTTGAATGTAAGTCTGGGACATTATGCGGACATTTTTACCAATATAAATCGGTCCTTCAGACGCATCCAAAAAAACAAAAGGATCTATAACAGTATCCTTAGGAATAAATATTTTTTTCTTATTCTTGAATTCAACAGATGGAAATTTTCTCGCTTCTATTTTTTGAACTTTCTTAACAATCAGATCAAAATCATTAACTATCTCAGCACCATTGGCATTGACTAATTTCCAAGGGTATTTGATCAGCTCCAATTTACTTTCTACTCTTTGAATATTTTCAAGAATGTGAAAAGGAAGAAATTCATTTTCACTCTTGATGAGTTTTTCCAAATTATCGCCCGAAAGGTTTGCCGCGATAACAGAACCGTCATCAGCAAATAAAATTGAATTCTCCTTTAGCTTTTTAATTTGATTTACCGAATCCTTGTCAATCATTAACCGTCCGTTCACAAACAAAATATTAGGATCATCAAATTGATTAACTAAAGTTTTGGGATTCTGTTCTTGAACAAATTCTTTTAAATAGTTGCGTGTGTGGAGAATCAAATTATGATTTGAAAAACGGGCTGCAATTTTTTCGCGAAGAGTTAATATTCCACATCGCAAATCATATACCGGACGCATATAAATAAGCGGAAGAAAATTTTGAAATCCTTCATCCTCAAAGATGCAAACTGCTGTTTTCATTCTTTCTCTATCAGATATTATTATTGATTTTGATTACTGTAATAAATTAATCAAAAATAATGGCTAGAAGCAAAAATCATTAATTAATCAGAATCGAGACCTCTGAAAAATTAAGAATAGAACGCAGATGACACAGATTAAACGGATTAACGCAGATTTAATCCGCGAAAATCTGCCAAATCCGCGTCATCTGTGTGCTATTAAAAATGTTGCGGTCCTGTACAATTCTATTTTTCAGAGGTCTCAATCAATTGGAAAAATTTTGTGATAAGGATTCAGTTTGATATATTTCAGATATGAAAACGTCAACCAAAAAATTCTGGTATAAACTGCTGATTATAGTCGTTATATTTTTTGCGGCTTTGTTTTTTATTGATAACGTCCTTTTACCTTATTATGTAAGCGGAACGGAAAATAAAGTTCCGAATGTTATTGGCAAAAATAAAGATGAAGCGATTAAAATTCTTCGCTATGCAAACTTTAATCCAATCGTTCAGACATCTCGTTTCGACCAGAAGTATCAAAAGAATCAGGTAATATTTCAAAAGCCGGAAGCCGATGTTATAGTTAAAGAGAACCGCAGAATTTATTTAACTATTAGCGGCGGTGATCCGATGGTCAAAATGCCTTCGCTAATAAGCAAAACATTACGTGATGCGACCCTATCGTTAGAAAGATTCGGTTTAATTGTAGGTAAAATTGATTCTGTGGAGTCGGAATTTCCGGCTAATATAGTTGTTGAACAACAATATATTGAAGGAAGAGAAATAGCTAAGGGATCAACTATCAATCTTAAAATCAGTATCGGTCCAAAAGTTGGAATGGTTCGCGTTCCAAATCTTTTATTAAAATCCTTATCGGAAGCAGAGAATATTTTGAAATCCAATTCACTTAGATTGGGTAATAAAATATATATCTATTCTTCTTCCTTCTTACCCAACACAATCGCTGATCAAGAACCAAGTGAAGACACACTCGTCAAAATCGGCGATAGTGTAAATGTAGTTTTATATCGGAGTAAATAAGCGAGATAAGATGAGCCATCGAAAAATTGTAGCACCTTCAATTTTATCAGCAGACTTTTCAAATCTTTCTCAGCAAATTAGATCAGTTGAAATTGGCGGGGCAGACTGGATTCATTGCGATGTAATGGATGGAAAGTTTGTACCCAATTTAACTTTCGGTCCGGTTATTATACAAGCTGTTCGCAAAACAACTAAACTTCCGATTGATGTTCACTTGATGATCAAAAATCCGGATGCTTTATTAGAAAAATTTGTTGAATCCGGTGCCGACTGGATAACAGTTCATCAAGAAGAAGTAGTCCATCTTAACAGAACCTTAACCTTGATACATGAGCTTGGAGCGAAAGCCGGAGTTGCTATTAATCCATCTACACCCATCTCGACCTTAACAGAAATTATAAACATGGTCGATATGATTTTGGTTATGTCGGTCAATCCAGGCTTTGGTGGACAAAAATTCATAGATAACTCTTTTAAAAAAATAGAAGAGTTGGTTGTGTTGCGTAAAAATTCTCATGCTAATTTTTTAATTGAAGTTGACGGTGGTATTGGCATAGAAAATATTAAAGATCTGTCGAACGTAGGATGTGATGTTTTCGTGATAGGTAATTCAATTTACGGCAAAGATAACATTACTGCTGCAACGGTCGAATTGAAGAATCTAATCGCCTAATCGAAAGCGATTTATCATACTTTTCTTTAATCCATTCAAATTATTTTTTTATCTTAAGAAAGAGATTCTGTCTATTCAGGTAATCTAATTTAGTCTTGTATTATTTTTATATAATTGAGGGTACGTGTGACTATTCAACTTGTAGACATATTTTATCCGAACGTCTTTAAAAGATATAGCGTAAAGTACAATATATTCCGAGATCTATATGAGAAAGATCTGGTGGGAATTGAAATTCGCGGGATTGATTTTAGACTCGCCCAGAACATTAAAAAAATTATTCTAACCAATAAGGAAATTTGTTACAACACAGGTAAAAAAGGAGATACTTTTTGCGACCTGCTTGTTCTTGGCTATTATGGAATCTTTGAAGAATTGTCAAAAGAAATTATTGCGATTGGTAATGAAGAACTCGGATTAAAAGTTGCGAGAACTATTCAGAATATTACTGAATATGAAAATCAATCTTTGAAAATCGCACACAAAAACTTTTTGATGGACCATGCACATGTAATGGGAATCTTAAATGTAACACCAGATTCATTCTCAGACGGGGGAAAATATTTAGACAAAAATGCAGCCGTAGAACATGGATTGAAACTGTTGGAAGAAGGTGCAGATATTTTAGATGTTGGCGGTGAATCCAGCAGACCCGGCTCCGATTTTATAAATGTTGAAGAAGAATTAAACCGAGTAATTCCGGTAATTCAAGAAATATTAAAAAAGAAACAAGATGCAATCCTTTCGATTGATACCACAAAATCAAAAGTTGCGTACGAAGCACTGAGATGCGGGGTAAAAATTGTAAATGACATCAGCTCATTTAATGTTGATGACCAGATGCTAAATATTGTAAAACAGTTCGATGCTGCCTTGGTGCTTATGCATATGAAAGGAAACCCGAAGACAATGCAACAGGACCCTTCTTACGATGATGTTGTTTCAGAGATTTATGATTATCTCAATTTGAAAGTTGAACTGGCAAAAAAAGCTGGAATTAAAAATATTATTATTGATCCGGGCATTGGATTCGGGAAAAGAGTTACCGATAATTTTGAATTAATCAAACGGTTAGATGAATTTAAAGGTATTGGTCATCCAATCTTAATAGGTGTCTCCAAAAAATCATTTTTGGGAAATGCTTTGGATCTAAAGATAGATGAGCGCGGGAATTCAACTATTGTAGCTGAAACTATCTCTATAAAAAACGGAGCCCGCTTTATTCGCACACATGACGTTAAATATACAATCCAAGCTTCGAGAATAAATAGCTTTATAGATAACCCGGAACTGGTCTAATATGATTGAGGTTTTTAAAATTGGATTTCTATCTGTTACTTTACTTGATATAGTGGATATATTATTTGTTACGTTAGTTTTTTACAAAGTTTATAACGTAATTCGCGGCACAATTGCTTCACAAATATTTTACGGATTAATCCTTGTTCTGATACTATCTTTTTTGACTCAAGCGGCAAACTTCAAAGCACTTGGCTGGCTATTGAAATTACTCTCCGATATCTGGGTAATAGCATTTGTTATTTTATTTCAACCTGAAATAAGAAGATTATTAGTACACCTCGGTAGAAATCCTTTTGTAAGAATGTTTATTAACAAGAATGAAACGAATATTGCCGATATTATTTCGGAAGCCGCATTTGAGCTTGCACAACATCAGCATGGTGCATTAATGGTTGTTGTTAGATCTGTGGGAATACGTGGTGTTGTTGAATCCGGAGAAATTATTAATGCAAAATTGTCCAAAAATTTATTGCTCTCAATTTTCTTTCCACGTTCTGCTTTGCATGACGGAGCTGTAATTATTAATAATGACATCGTTGAAGCAGTTCGGTGTACATTGCCGCTGTCAATAGAAACAACAAAAGATGGATTGCCGCTTGGGATGCGTCACCGCGCTGGAATTGGAATTTCAGAACAAGCAGATGTTATCAGCGTAATTGTCTCTGAAGAAACCGGGGGAATATCTGTTGCAGAAAATGGAAAACTTAAAACCGGTTTATCAAAAGAAGGTCTAAGATATTACCTTGCAAATGCAATGCGGACTTCTAAACGCAATGTTTTTAGTACTATTGCACGTGGATTCAAAAAAATCTTTCAACAAAAAAAAACATAATCTAATTTTGAATCTTGATACCGCTTTTGTAACAACAATTTAGATTTTTGTGGAATATAATACGGGACAAATCTTTAGAGTATTAGAGACTTCTGAAAAATTAAGAATAGAACGCAGATGACACAGATTAAACGGATTAACGCAGATTTAATCCGCGAAAATCTGCCAAATCCGCGTTATCTGTG
>JAJYXU010000040.1 GCA_021801605.1 Bacteroidota bacterium | reverse complement strand
TATAAATCTATAAATATTCGTGTTTCTTTGACAATAAGAATTAGAGACCTCTGAAAAATTAAGAATAGAACGCGAATGACGCAGATTAAACGGATTAACACAGATTTAATCCGCGAAAATCTGCCAATCCGCGTCATCTGTGTGCTATTAAAAATGTTGCAGTTCTGTACAATTCTATTTTTCAGAGGTCTCAATTACATGTAAGCCGATCTTTTGAATGTTGTTATCAAATAAGTTAAAAGTAAAATTCTTACTACTTTTTTTTGTATAGATGTCCGGAGATAAATTGAATAAAACTATTCTGGGAAATTTGTGAGAGGTGTCATTTTGGCATCCCCCATCTTTTATTATATTTAACAAAAAATAAAAACACAGCAATATGAAAATCGCATTTAAAACACGATTAAATGATTTTCTTAAGAAACCGTTAGTAGGACTTATTCTTACCTATATCTCTGTTACAATCATTTTGTCGCTTCTCGGACTCTCTTATTTTAATGGACAGAAAAACAAGATCATAAGCGATCGTTATGAATATCTCGGTTCGACTGCGGAATTTAGAATGTCACAAGTAATTCAATGGTTGAAAGAAAAATATACTGATTTGGAAATTCTGAAGGTCAGTTCTCCGCTAATAAATCTTTCAAGAACTAAATTGTCATCCCAATTGAATGTCTCGCCCGAGGTCAAAAGTTGGTTCGGTTCGTTGAAGAAATATTATGGGTATGATGATATCATTATTGCAGATCACTCTGAAAGATTAATCTACAGTTTGTCTTCGACCCAAAAATATTTGACTAAGATTGATTCTTCATTATGTGGATTAGCATCTGATTCCAACATGGTTCTTTTTTCCGATTCGGATGAAAGAACTACCATCCAGACCGCTCTTAAATTTTATATACCTCTCGAAGAAAAAAACAGCGGTGAAAAGAGAAATGGCGGTGTATTGATCCTCATTTTAGAACCGAAGAAAAATTTTGATCCTATCTTAAATCAAAACATCGATAAATCCCCAACTCTCGAATCGTTGTTGGTAAAAACAATCGGCGATAGTGTGGTGTATCTAAATTCATTACGAGTTGATCGTGATAAAAAAGTGTCGAAACTAAAAAATAAAGCTCTTACATCTGCCAATGCGATTGAGGGAAGAAGAAATTTTGTAGAAGGGATTGACTATAAAAATGAAGAAGTGATAGCCGTGATTCAAAAGGTGTCTTCTTCATCATGGTTCTTGATCACCAAAATTGATAAATCGGAATTTTATCAACCGGTCAATGATTTCGGCAAAATCGTTTTCCTGGCGGTAACATCATCAGACTTTCTATTGGCAATTATATTATTCTTTTTCTGGAGAAAGAACATCTTTTCTAATTATAAAAGAAGATATGAAGCTGAAATTGAAAAATTAAAATTAGAAAATCGTGTTGAGGCATTGATAAATGAAGTGAGAGATTATGCAATATTTATGCTGGATGCCGGCGGCAAAGTGGTATCATGGAACGATGGTTCAAAAAAAATAAAAGGTTATAATCCGGAAGAAGTTATTGGAAAGCATTTTTCTATTTTCTATACCGAAGAAGATAAGATTGAGAATAAACCATCGAGTGAATTAGAATATGCAGTAAAGAACGGTAGTTTTGAAGAAGAAGGATGGAGACTGAAAAAAGACGGATCTTTATTCTGGGCTAATATTGTAATCACTTCATTGAAAGACGATAAAGGAAAATTGTACGGATTCTTAAAAGTAACGCGCGATTTAACCGAGAGAAAAAAATCAGAAGAAGAAATAAGAAAATCGAGAGATTTTTATTTGAAACTGCTTAATGATTTTCCAAATCCCATCTGGCGTTCAGGTCTGGATGGTAAATGTAATTATTTTAATAAAGCGTGGCTTAATTTTACCGGGCGGTCACTGGATCAGGAAATTGGGGATGGCTGGGCTGCAAATCTTCACCCGGAAGAGACGGAAAAAGTAATGAATGAATTTTACACTGCATTCAAGCAGCAAAGAAGTTTTACTCTTGAATACAGAATGAAAAATTCAGCAGGTCATTTTCGTTGGCTGATCGATTTTGGAATGCCGTATTATGATATGGACGGAAATTTTGCGGGCTATCTCGGTTCACGTTATGATAATGATGACCGCAAGAAATATGAGGAAACAATCAATACGTTATTAAGAATAAGTGAAAAACTTTACTCCTCTCTTGAGATTGAACAGATTACAGATTTTTTGGTTACCGAGAGCATACAATTAGTGAATGCAGAAAGCGGTTTTGCCTGTTTAATAAATGAAAAGGAATTTGAAGCAAACAGATATTATCACAAAGATCACTGGGAATATCTTAACAAAAATTATCCGACTGATAACACGCTCTTAAAAAAATTCATTACTGATAAAGAAAGTTACACTTCGGTTGACACTTTAAACGATGATCTGATTGATAAAGAAATTGCCAATCGTTACGGTATAAAACAAATCCTTTCAACTCCATTGTTTGGTTCAGACGGAGAGTTGATCGGATTTTTCGAGATTCATAACAAAAAGAATAATAAAGTTTTTAATAACGATGATATAAATTTATTAAGAGCAGTAGCGCGAAATGCTTCTATCTCAATTGCTAAATCCTTGAACTACGAAAAATTAAGACAGACTGAATCACAACTTCGGAAATCTGAATCGGAGTTGCGGAATCTTGCCGCTCAAATCCAATATGCAAGAGAAGCAGAAAGACAACATATAGCAAGAGAAGTTCACGATGAGCTTGGACAATTATTCACCGGTATTAATTTGAATGTCTCTCTTCTTACCGAGATGTTGGAGCAAACTAAAAAACCGTCGTTAGTTGAAATACTTGACGAATTACGCTCCGTTCAGGTTTTTGTTAATAAAGGTATTCAAATGGTAAGGGATATTTCGGGAAGTCTGCGGTCATATGTACTTGATCATCTCGGTTTGATTCCGGCAATTCATGAATATTGCCGCGAGATAGAACGGATAAGTAATATCAAATGTAATTTCAAATCAGAATTAGAATCCTTTAACCTCGATGAAGAAAGAAATGTCGCTCTATTCCGGATTATTCAAGAAGCATTGACGAATGCGATCAGACATGCGGATGCCAACATTATAGATGTGAAAATAATGCAGTCGAAAGATAATTTGGATATTTTGGTTTCAGATAATGGTAAAGGAATCCGGGAAAGTTCCGAGACCAGGACGAACTCGATGGGTATTCTGGGTATGAAAGAAAGAACTATCTTTCTGGATAGTAAATTGAACATTGAAAGCATCGAGGGAGAAGGTACCAAGATCCATCTTTTAATTCCTTTTGAAAAAGAATCAAATACGGAAAGCTGAGGGTATAAAATGAATATCGCATTGACAGACGACCATGAAATAGTAAGAGAAGGGCTTAAAAAAATATTATCCAAGCAAAGTGATCTAAATGTTGTTGCGGAAGCTGCGAGTATTAAAGAATTGGAAAGCAAATTGAGCGAGCAGCAAATTGATTTGGTGATGTTGGATATCTCTTTGCCGGATAAAAGCGGATTGGATTTTATTAAGGATATTAAAATTCGCTACACTGATCTAAAAATTCTAATGTTCAGTATTTATCCGGACGAAAAATTTGCAATGAGGGCAATTAAAATGGGGGCAGACGGCTACCTGAGCAAGAGCGCTAAACCCAGTGAGATTATTAATGCCATAAGAAAGATTGAGAAAGGGGGAAAATATATAAAATATGAACTGATTGAGGGATTAATCTTGAATCCATTAAAATCCAATGGCGCAGCCAGCCACGATGTTCTTTCCGATAGAGAATTTGAAGTGCTTAGATTATTAGCACAAGGAAAAAAAATATCTAAAATTGCCGAAAACCTTAGTCTGAGCGTTAACACAATCGCTTCGTACAAAACCCGAATTCAAGAGAAATTAAATATTAAGTCTACTGCAGAGTTAATTCGATATGCTATTGATAATGATTTAGTTGAGAAATACTAAAGGGTAGTTCTAAAAACCTCAATATCCTTTGCGAACTTTGCTTTTTCTTTGCGTTCTCTGCGTTAAATATTTACAAAAGATAGTTTTTAGAAGTACCCTAAAATAATCCAAGAGGATCGTCTTATTTCTGTGGTAAAATCAACCACATCCTTTTACAAAAAGTAACTACATACAAGGTTATCCAGTTCGAATAAATTAACCTCCGGAAAAACAACATTACTGAAATGAAAATTCTGATTGCTGACGGATCAAAAATATTAAGAGAAAAGCTAATAAGGTATCTCAAACTTGAAAACTACTTTGATGATGTTCTTGAAGCTAACACAGTGAAGGAAGCAAAACTAATTATGCAAAAGCAGAGAATTGATGTGGTTCTGTTCGATATTCAACTACCGGATAAAAGCGGTCTTGAATTAGTTTCTCTTGGCAATAGATTATTTTATAAACCGTTGATGATAGTATGCTCAAATTATGTATTGCCACAGTATAAAAATACTTACGAGAATTTGGCGGTGCATTATTTCTTTGATAAATCTTCCGAGCTGGTTCAGCTTAAGACTTTTATAAAAGAACTTGTAAAAGAGCAAAAAGAGAATTCAAAATTTTTATTAGGCAAACTAAACTGAAAAGGAAGGAGACAAAAATGGAACACAGGAATTCTTTCATTTACAATATAAAAATAAAAAATAATTACAGGAGGTTAAAAATCATGTTAAACAAAATAAAATTTCATCGCTATTACATGTCCAGCATATTTATACTTGTTTTATCAATTGTGTTTGCAGCATGCTCGAACGATAGTAATCCGGTTGATGCAAATCCGAGCGGCACTTCAAAAGTATCTGGGCGCGTAACAACGAGTGACGGATTACCAAAAACATTAGGAAAGAACGGGGGAGTGGCATCAACGCAGGGAGGAGGCGTTCAAGGAGCTGTTGTTATTTTAGCTCAAGTTCAAGCAGACGGTTCTTTGAATACAGTCTCGACACAGAGTGTTACGACCGATGTTGACGGCAAATTTACAGTTGAAACAAAATTGAGCGGTGCAAAAAATCTTGTTGTTGTTGCAACTCAAGGTTCTACAACTTGGAAAGCTGTTGTTTCTTCTACAGTTCAGGCTGGAACCACTGTCTATGCACCACCGGTAAACACGGAAGCCACCACGGAAGCAGAAATCTTTATAAGACTAAAAGCTGCTGGTAAAACTAATGTAGTTTCCCAGTCGGATGTTCAACTTTACGTCAATGCCGATGTTGCAGCACAAATTAAAGGAAATGCTAATGCCGAGGATCAATTCATAACTTGTTTAGAAAATGAAGCGAAGACCCGAACTCAAGTTTCAAGTAATTCATACTTTGGTATTACCAGCAGTCAAATACAAACAATTGTAGATGCAAGAGCACAAGCTCAAGCATCATTTGAAGCTGCGTTATATGCAGCAGGAGAATCACAAAGTGCTTCGGAAACAGAATGGAATAATTATCAAAGGGCTATGATTTCTGCTTATACAAATGCTGGAGTTAAAGTTGAAGCTTACGCCAAACTGATGGGTATATCTTCAAAAGCGTTTGTAAACTCTGCAGCTTCGATGTCATCCAGTGCTTACATAGCTGCCAGCAAAAGTTATTATTTAAGATTAGCTCTTGTATTGAAAACTGCAGCTGAAGCTAAGTTTCAAGAAGCGGGTGCTTCCAGTTCACAGATAAGCGCTGTTGCATCAGCAGGAACCTCTTTATCTGCTTCAATTAAAAATTCAACTACTTTTAATCAGATGATGGATGCATTTGCACAATACCATTCTTCTGTTGTTGCGCAATTAAAACTTACTTTTAGTGCATATGCTAATACCATTGATACAATTGAAGCCGGTGTGAATGGAATGGGTGGTATGAAGGCAATACTAAATACTGCAATTGGAGTTGCAGTTTCAACTGATGTGATTGTCAACGCTTATGTAAACTTTTTCAATTCATGTAAGACAGCAACTCAAACTGCCATGACAGGAGCTTCTTCTGCACAAGTAAGTGCTGTATCTGACATTCTAATTTTGGTAAATATGAATTAAGCGTTTAACGATGGAACCGGAAAAACCGGTTCCATATATTTAAACGAAAATGAAAATCTAAAAAACTATATGAACAATTTTTAGGAGATTTGTACAATGTCAAAAATATATAACTCGCTAAGTGGAAAAATCGGAAGTGTGGTTACTCTTCTGATTGTTTCTTTTTTGTTTTTGATCCCTCAGCAAATAAAAGCTGATGGTGAAGTTGAAATAACCGGGTCAGTTCAGGTAAAGACCGATTCGAGCATTACTGTTAGTAATATAGAATTTCTTGTTACTTCTTCAACAAAAATAACCAGTAGTATGAACAGCAATTTACCGTTCGATAGTCTCAAGGTTGGCAGTTTTGTTAAAATCGAAGCGGAATCGAAAACTGGCGGAACTCCGGTTGCATCTGAGATTCGTTTAATGACCGCTAAAATAAATCTTGAACTGAACGGCAAAATAACTGCGCTTACCACAAATTCATTAACAGTAAAAGGAACAGAAGTATTTGTAGACTCTAATACAATTATATTCACGCAATTTCATGCGGCATTAAGCTTTGTAGATTTGAAAGTTGGGGATAGCGTTTTAGTAAAAGCAACTCAATCAATTGGCGGGCAACTGACTGCGGTAGCAATAATTATAAAGACAAAAGATTCCCGGAAAGAAATTGAATTGGAAGGAAAAATAGAGGCAAAAACAAGCAATTCAATAAAAGTGCGCGATGTGGAGTTTCTTGTTGATAGTTCAACCATCATTCTTTCGCATAACAAAGGAATTCTTTTTTTCAGCGATCTGAAAGTTGGAGACGATGTAAGTGTGAGAGGTTTCATGCGGCAAGATTCAACTTATTTGGCTTTATACATTCGTGTTGAAAATGAAGAGTATGAAAGAAAGGAATTGGAAGTTGAAGGAACAATAAGTGCAATTGCTTCTAACAGCATTACTGTAAACATGATAACTTTTAAAGTTGATTCGAGCACAGTGATTTATGCTCACGAAGGCATCATTCTTACTCTTTCCGATTTGAAAATAGGAGACAGAGTTGAGGTTAAAGCTGTTTTGCAAAGCGATGCTACTTATAAAGCAATCAGAATTAAATTAGAGAATGAAGAAAGCAAAAAAGAGATTGAAGTTGAAGGACTGATTGAGATCGTCAACACTGACAATATTTTTGTCGGCGGATTAAAAATATTTGTCAATACTCAAACCAAAATCTATAATCAAAATAAACAGCTTCTTTCTTTCAGCGATTTAAAAGTTGGAACTTATATAAAGATTGACGCTTACTTCCAGAGCAATAACTATTATGCATCTTCTATTAAAGTAAGAGACAATAATAAAGAAAAACTAAATATTGCCGGCGCAATCGAAGCTCTCGGCGGAAGTTCAATTACTGTTAAAGGAGTAGTTTTTCTTACAGACCAGAACACGGAGTTTATTGATAATAATAGAAACTCAATTTCATATAGTGATTTAAAGGTCGGACAAATCGTTACTATTAAGGCTTTGCTAACCGGGAATCAATATTATGCATTGAGAGTTAAAGTGAAAAGCTTCTGGCGTCCGACTGTTATTGTAGAAGGAACGATAGAGAACTTAACTTTGAATTCAATAACGGTTATAGGTAAAACTTTTGCGGTGGACTCATTAACTCTCGTTGTAGGACATGGAACCGGGGTAATTACTTTTGCAAATCTCACTTTAGGTTTGAAGGTTGAAGTGAAAGGATCTTTAACTACAAGTGGAGTATTAACTGCAAAACTAATCAAGGTTCATCCCGAAAACGAATTTGAAGTTTACGGCAAGATTGAATCTCTGACCGGAACACAATTCGTTGTTGCCGGATTAACAATCACAACTGATCAGAATACAGTTTATTACGATGAGTTTGATAATGTGGTCGCTTTCAGTAGTCTAAAGGTAAATCAGTTTGTAGAAGTTGAATATGTAAAAACCGTACTGAACGAAAATCTTGCTGTAAAAGTAGAGATTGAAAAAGATCCGCAAACCGCTCAGTTCAACGGAATGGTTACAGCAACTAGTTCGAATAGCATTCAGCTTTCAGTTCCTTCATTCTCAATAAGCGGTAACACTGTATTTCTAAATTCTTCTTACACACCTGTTCAATCTTCTTCAATTCAAGTGGGGCAGACCGTGACTGTTTGGGCAAGTCCGGATCAAAGCGGAAATCTGAAAGCAGTTCAAGTGCAGCAGATATCCGGTTCCGTTACTTCTGTTAACGACGGCAGCAAAGAAAGCTTGCCAACAAATTATGAGCTGAATCAGAACTATCCAAATCCTTTCAATCCTACTACTAGTATTTCATTTACTTTGTCAAAAGTTGAGAACGTAAGTTTAACGGTATATAACATAATCGGTCAAGAAGTTGCTTCGCTTATAAACGGGCAGATGAATGCAGGTTTGCATGTTGTTACATTTAACGCTGCCAAATTAGCGTCCGGAATATATTTCTATCGGTTGCAAACCAGTGACTTTGTTGCGATTAAGAAAATGGTACTGCTCAAATAATTTCTCACAAAAATCATTGGATGGGAGATAAGTGCTAAAATTTATCTCCCGTTCATTATTTGAAAGATTGCTATTGAAAATAATTAGAGGTGTTGAAATGAAATATTTCCTTAATGCAGTATTTCTCGTTTTGTTCATTTTTATGCTTCAAAATGTACAAGCGCAAAATAAAAAATTCGGGCTGGGTATAATAATCGGGGAACCTACGGGAGTAAGCGCAAAGTTATGGACATCAAATAAGAACGCATTCGATTTTGGTCTTGGTTGGTCTATTGGAGGAGATCGGGTTGGCAAGTATGATGGATCCTATGATGGAGGAAGCCGCGTTCACTTTCACATGGATTATCTCTGGCATTCATTCAACGCGATTAGCTCGAGTGAACGATTTCCATTATACTATGGTATCGGCGGACGTTTGAATAGCGGTGCTGGATATAATAGTTCGTTCGCAATTCGCGGTGTGATTGGCATTGCATGGCTGCCGCGCGATACACCATTAGATATTTTTTTAGAAGTGGTACCATCGCTGCAACTTGTTACTTCAACCGGATTTGGAATTGATGCCGGAATAGGCGCAAGATTTTTCTTCTAATTATTATATATAAAGTTTATTCAGCGAAAGATCTATTGAATATCTCGCCTTTCGCAGTTTATAGACTTGGCGCTCTCGGCGTTTTTCTTAGCGTGCTTGGCGTGGAAAAAAGAAACAAATTTCACGCAAAGACCGCCAAGATAAGATGACTACGGCAGGCAGGCGCGAAGATCGCAAAGAAATACTAACTGAAAAACTTTCGTGCTTAAGGTGACTTACTAAGTTTGAGGAAACAGATGAATAAGCTAAAAAAGCGAAGTATAATAACTGAGAGATTGCGTTTCATATCCGGCTTTTTTGCAATACTTGTTCTAATTATTTCATGCAGTAGTTTCAAGGTACAAAACGGTATCAACGGCGGGTTCGAAAATAATGACTACGGCGGTGAAGACCCTGACGGTTGGTTTGCAAATCGCTTGCCTCAAACCGAAAAGTATGCCGAATTAAAAATCGAGAATGAAACGGCGCATAGCGGAAATGAATCTGTATCAATTGCAATCTCAAAATCTCATCCCCAAAGACAAACTATTTATAACTGGGTCAGAAGAGTTGACGGATTAAAAGTTTCTGAAATATATGAATTAGAAGGATGGATTAAGACGAGAGAAATAAAAAATTCTCCGTTTATTGAAGTCCAGTGCTGGAACAATCGTGAGAATAAATTAATTGGAAGTGCATCAACTGAAAAGGAATATCGGATTACAGGTACAAGGAACTGGGAATTAGTAAAAACCATATTTGAAATACCGAAAGAGATAACAAAGGTATTAATCCTCGCCAGGGTTGGAAGTTATGAAAATAACGGCGGCAAAGTTTGGTTCGACGATATTCAACTTAAGGGTATCTCTAAAAACTATTATTTAAAAAATAGAACACCGATTTACCCCGTGGAATAAATTAAGAATCAAATTGTTTCAAAAACACAAATGCTATTCCACGGGGTAAACGGATTTTCGCAGATTAGCTTTTGAAGTTATTAGAGATACCCTTAAGCGATTTAGGTGAATTTAAATGCAGTTTAATAGTAACTATATGAAAAGTTTTTAAAGCCCCCTAAACTTTTTTTTTCGTTCAACGATAGTAAACTACAGCAAAACTTTTTAAACTTTAGTGCGTAACATGAATTACTAATCACAAAACAGAGGAGTATGAAATGCCGTTAATAAATTGGAGTGAGAATTATTCGGTAAGCGTAAAGGAGATTGACTCGCAGCATAAAAAGTTGGTTGACTTAATTAACAACCTGCACGAAGGAATGAAGCATGGCAAGGGAAAAGAAATTTTAGGAGGCGTGCTAAACGAGTTAGTGAATTATACCGCTTACCATTTTTCTTTCGAAGAAAAATTGTTCGATAAGTATCTTTATCCGGAAACAATTCACCATAAAAGAGAACATCAAAAATTAGTTGAAAAGGTAAAAAGTTTTGCTAACGATTTTAACAACGGAAGAACTACTGTTTCTGTAGATGTTATGAATTTTCTTAAAGACTGGCTTATCAATCATATTCAGGGGACAGATAAAAAGTATTCTTCTTTCCTTAACAACAAAGGTGTTGCATAATTATATTATGTCAGCGTTTTGAAAATTGTTAGACAATATTCTTTAACGATTCGTAAATAGCTTCGATTGTTTTATCGAGATCTTCTTTTGTATGCGCAGTTGAAACAAACATCGCTTCAAACTGAGCAGGAGGAAGATAAACACCACGGTTCAGCATCTCATGAAAATATTTGCCGTATAGTTTCGTATCGGATTTTACGGCTGAATTATAATCTACTACCGGTTCTTCGGTAAAGAAGAATGTCATCATCGAACCAATACGGTTAAATTGAAAATTTTTGCCAACCGATTTAATTCCATCTTTAATTCCGTGTTCGAGATAAGCAGATTTCTCTTCGAGTATTTTATAAACTTCAGGATGATCTTTAATATAAGTTAATGAGGCATAACCGGCATTCATAGCTAAAGGGTTACCGCTCAACGTTCCCGCCTGATAAACAGGTCCGCTTGGAGAAATCATCTCTATAATTTTTTTTTTGCCTCCATAAGCACCAACGGGCAACCCTCCGCCAATAATTTTTCCAAATGTTGAAAGATCTGGTTTCACTCCAAGAACTTCTTGAGCGCCCCCTTGAGCTAAACGAAATCCAGTCATCACTTCATCGAATATCAGAACAATTTTCTCTTCATCGCAAATCGTGCGTAGTTCTTGGATAAATGAATCGTTCGTACGGACAGTTCCCATATTTCCAACAACTGCTTCGATGATGACTGCCGCAATTTCATTTTTATTCTGTTGTATTAATTTTTTGATCGAACTGATATCGTTAAAGTCCGCCACGAGTGTATCTGCTGCATTTCCTTTTGTAACTCCGGGACTCGTAGGAACGCCGAAAGTCAATGCACCGGATCCGGCTTTAATCAAAAAGGAATCGCCATGACCGTGATAGCACCCTTCAAACTTGATGATCTTATCTTTGCCTGTGTAACCGCGTGCTGCTCTTACAGCACTCATTGTTGCTTCTGTTCCGCTGTTGACCATACGAACCATCTCTATTGAAGGCACCAGCTCTGTAATGAGTTTTGCCATTTCAACTTCAATTTCCGTAGGCGCACCAAAGCTTGTTCCATTTTCAATCGCTTTTAGTAAAGCATCTTTTATGAATTCCGGATTATGTCCGAATAAATGTGGTCCCCAACTTCCTATGTAATCAATGTATTCGTTGCCGTCAACATCATACATTTTTGAGCCGATCCCTTTTGACATGAATCGCGGCGTTCCGCCAACCGATTTAAACGCGCGAACGGGAGAATTAACTCCGCCCGGAATATATTTTTTTGCTTCTTCGAATAATTTTTCGCTCTTCTGAGTGCTCATTTGCCTTCCAATCGGTTAATGAAATGAATTTTGTTGAAAAAGTCGTACGAAAATTAATTATAAAATCCGTTATAAAAAATTAATTCGAAATCTACTTGGCGATAATTTGAGATTCTTTTAATTTTTGATATCGCAAATGGAGATTAGAATGGTACATAAGATCATAGGTAAACAACACAACTCAAAATTGTGTTTTGTATGCGGATTAAAAAATAAGTTTGGAATTCATGCTCATTTCTATGTCACTAAAGATCATGAATTGATTGCAATATTTACACCCTCAGAAGAACATCAAAGTTATCCGGGAAGATTGCATGGCGGAATTGCTTCTGCTATTCTTGATGAAACTATTGGAAGGGCAATACTAAATAAATATGAAACAGCTGTGTGGGGTGTAACTATTGATCTGAATGTGAAATTCAAAAAACCTATTCCTTTAAATGAAGAGCTAAAAGTGATTGGAAGAATTACAAATGAGAACAATCGGATATTCGAAGGCACTGGGGAAATTATTTTGAAGAATGGCGACATTGCTGTTACTGCTCAAGGAAAATATCTGAAAGTTCCGTTAGAAAAAATCACTGATTTTGATGTAGAAGAAAATGAATGGAGAATTGTAGAATTAGAAACTGATCCGAAAGAAATTGAGATATAACAAGAGATCAATTATTCTTTCTCAAACTTGGCATCATAAACCAAATAACGATTGAGAAGATTAAAAGAATAATTGCGTTGATTAATATGGCAGTCTGAGAACTGAAATGTTCGGCAAGCATTCCGATCCACAATGCACCTATCGGCATAAAGCCGAAGAAGCTGAAGCTATAAACTCCCATAACTCTTCCCCGGAATTCCTCGGAGACAAGTGTTTGTGTTAATCCATTCGAAAGATTGTTTACAGCAATAATGCCGGCTCCAATTCCTACCAAGATCAAAGAAGATATTATGAAAGAGCTATTAATGGAAAAAAGAATCATAAAAATCGGAAGCGAAACTAAACCAACAATCAATACTTTCCCTCTCGCAAGATTTCTACCGAACGAAGCGATTGCCAGAGAACAGAGAACGGCTCCAACTCCGCGTGATGCTTGGAGTAGTCCGTTTGTGGTTGCATTCCCATGTAAAATTCCAACAGCCCATACCGGAAACAAAGTAGCTATACTTAATCCCAAAAAAGTAGAGAAAGAAACAATGAGCATTATAAGGAGAATTTGTTTTTGTGTTTTCAGATATCTAAGCCCATCCATCAATTCTTTGCTCACAGATTTATTAATATTTCTTTTGGGTGCCGGTGCGAATTTCATCTTTAGTAAGTTGTATATAACAGCCAAAAATGAAATTCCATTAATTGTAAAACACCATCCTGGTCCGAGAACTGCATAAGTAATTCCGGCTACGGCAGGGCCAACTGCTGCAGCCGATTGAAACATCATTGAATTAAGCGCAATTGCATTTAATAAATCTTCTTTTGGAACAAGATCATTTACGAAAGCTTGACGGGCGGGTGCATCAAAAGCGTTTGCGATACCAAGAAAGAATGCTAATAATATGATGTGCCATGGTTGAACTATTTGAATGAATGTAAGAAGTGCAAGTACAAACGCAAGCAGCATCATAATTATTTGAGTAATAATTAAAATTTTCTTTCTTGAAAATCTATCCGCAATGACCCCGCCGTAAACCATGAATAGCCATGATGGTAATCCATTTGCAAATCCAACGTAACCGAGAAAAGCAGGTGAGTGTGTTAATTCAAATATGAAAAATGCTTGTGCGGTCATCTGCATCCATGAACCAAATAAGGAAATTATTTGGCCGATGAACCAGAGGCGGTAATTACGATGCTGCAATCCAGCGAAAGTGGCTTGCCAGCTTAGCTTCGGTTTTCCAGGTGAAGGATATTTTTCACCATTATCAAAAATATTTTTCGAAATGATTTCCCGTTCTTTGGAAAGGTTACTCATTAAATTATCATGTTCATACTCTTGATCATGCTCTTGCTCATATTTTAAGATCAAGAATAAGATCTAGTGCAAGAGCAAGAATTAGATTACCTGTTCTTATCCAAATATTTTACAACATCTTTGGCAAAGTAAGTAAGTATCATATCTGCCCCAGCGCGTTTGATAGCCATTAACGATTCAACCATAACTCGTTCTTCGTCAATCCAATTATTTCTTCCGGCGGCTTTAATCATAGCGTATTCACCGCTGACTTGATAAGCAGCAGTCGGCATTCCAAATTTTTCTTTAACACGCCAGATTATATCCAGATAAGCGCCAGCAGGTTTTACCATTATAATATCTGCACCTTCTTCTATGTCACTCTCTGCTTCGCGCAGGGCTTCATTACTGTTTGCTACGTCCATTTGATGAGAGCGGCGGTCGCCAAATGCAGGGGTGGACTCTGCAGCGTCTCTAAACGGTCCGTAGAAACCGGACGCATATTTAACTGCGTAACTCATTACCGGAATTTCAGTGAATCCTTTTTCATCCAGAACTTTGCGGATTACACCGATTCGTCCGTCCATCATATCCGACGGGGCAATTATATCGGCGCCGGCTTCAGCGTGTGATACAGATTCTTTTACAAGTAGTTCAACTGTCTCATCATTTAGAATTTTTTCGCCGTCCAAAACTCCGCAATGTCCGTGCGATGTATACTCGCAAAGACAAACGTCCGTAATTACTAAAAGTTTTTTTGTTTCTTTCTTGATAGCGCGAACCGCTTGTTGGATAATTCCGTTCGGGTCATATGCGCCGGAACCTACTTCATCTTTATGATCGGGAATTCCAAAAAGAATTACACCCGGAATGCCAAGCTTTTCAACTTCCTTACACTCTTCAACTAGAACATCTATCGACATTTGAAATACACCCGGCATAGAGCGAACTTCATGTTTAACTTTTTCACCGGGAACAACGAAGAGCGGATAGATCAAATCATTCTTCGTTAGAATTGTTTCTCGCACCAGATCGCGCACGGTTGGATTATATCTTAATCTGCGTAATCTTTTTGTTGGAAATGTTGCCATAATAACTCCATTCTAATAGAACGCTGATGACGCGGATTAAACTGATCTTCGCTGATCGATCTGTGTAAATCCGTTAAATCTGTGTCATCCGTGGTCTATTGTATTTTTTTTTATTTTATTAAAAACTGTTTCCGAATTTTTAACACAATCTCCTACAGAGATTCCGCCACGATAGTTCCCGCCAAGGAAAATTCCCGGATTCTCTTTCTCAAATTTATCAAAATAATTCTCGTGCTCAATGTATCCAAGATTATACTGAGGAATAGCTTTCTGCCATATTCTTTCTTGCAGAAAAACCGGATCTGCATTTATCTTCATTATCTCCTTAAACTCATTTAAGGCGTTCTGGACTAATATTTGTTTATCAGTATCAAACAATTGAGAGGAACGGGCGCCGCCAACAAAAAGTGTGAATGCCGCTTTATCATCATCGCAACGATTTGGAAAAATAGTTGAACTCCAAATTGCGCCGAGAAAATTTTTCTTTTCTTTTGAGGGAATTAAAAATCCAAATCCATCAAGAGGCAAACCTATATCTTTTTTATTGAATCCGAGATATAAAACCATAACCGGAGGATAATAAATATCTTCAAGGTGTTGGATGAGATTTTCGTCAAGAGAACCAAATATTTTTGATGTTACATACGCGGGTACAGTTGATAACACAATATCAGAAAGAGTTTCTTGAATCTTACCGCTAAATTCATAAGTAACTCGCCATTGATTATCTCTCCGTTCTACACTCTGCACTCTACATTCGTATAAAATATTGTTGTTCAATTCCTGTGCTATTGCTTTCGGGAAAGTCTGCATGCCGTTGGTAAACGAAAACATTTTTGCACTTTGTTTCGATTCCTCCGCGCGTTTTTTCCTTTCACGCGCCCCTTTGATCATTCCCTTTACCAATCCTCCGTAAATTTCTTCAAGACGATACAATTTAGGGAATGCCGATTTGACACTTAATTTATGGGGATCTCCGGCAAATACACCGCTCACAAAGGGATCGATTGCATAATCCAGAAATTCTTGTCCCAATCTTCTTTGTACAAACTCTGCAATGCTCTGATAGTAACCGTCAGAAGATTTTCCAATAAATGGTTCGCCGAACAATCGGAGTTTTCCTTTTATAGAAAATAATTTTGTTTTAAAAAAAACAGAAGCACTCGTTGGCAAAGCGTAAAGCCGATTGTTCCTTAAAATAAATCTCTTATTGGAAATTTCACTTGCATAGATCATTTCATCGGAAAGCCCGACTTCATTAACGAGCTGGCGAATAAGAGGAGTTGTTTCAAGACCGCTGTTCGGTCCAAAATCCACTAAGAATCCGTCCTGGCGGAAGGTTTCCATCGCACCACCCGGCTCACTTTTGACTTCGAGAATTTTTACTTCTAAACCTTCTTTCTTAAGCCAATACGCTGTTGCTAATCCCGATATACCTGCACCAAGTACGGTGACTGATTTTTTGTGAGTCATATTTTTATGTTAGAAGCTAAAAGTGAGAGGTTAGAAAAATGAAACTTCTTACCTCTAGCTTTTACCTCCTGCTTATAGTTAATTCAATCCTCGTTTAATTAGCAGGGCGTCAACTTTAGGTTCTCTTCCTCTGAATTTTTTATAAAGTACCATAGGATCATCACTGCCGGCTTTTTCAAGAAGAGTTCTGAATGCAGCCGCTGTTTTTTTATCAAAGACATTATTTGTCTCTTTGAATGCTGCGAATGCGTCGGCATCAAGAATTGCAGCCCAAATGTATCCGTAATATCCCGCCGCATAACCGTCATCAACAAAGATGTGCTGAAAATTTGTGCTCTGATAACGCGATTCAATTTCCGGAATCAATCCATACTTTAATAAAGATTCCCTTTCGAATCTAATTGCGTCTCTTTCTTTTGTGTCTGTAATTGTATGCCAGTCCATATCCAGCAAAGATGCTGCTAAGTATTCAACTGTTTCAAATCCTTGATTGAACTGACCTGCTTTTACAATCTTCTCTATCAATTCCTTCGGAATCGGTTTTCCTGTTTTATAATGTTTGGCATACATCTTAAGAACCTCCGGATCCGAAGCCCAGTTCTCCATTATTTGAGATGGTAATTCAACGAAATCAACAGGCACTCTTTTTCCGGTTGGATATACCGAGACTCCAATTAATCCGTGCAGAGCATGACCGAATTCATGAAATAGAGTAGTAACATCATCAAAACTTAAGAGCGCTGGCTTGTCTTTTGTCGGTTTTGTAAAATTGCCAACATTGTAAACTACAGGCGAAATATATTTTCCATCAATATCTGATTGACCTCTTAATTCGCTCATCCATGCGCCGCTTCGTTTGCTATCGCGTGGAAAATAATCGGTATATAAAATTCCAAGATGTTTGTCGTTAGCTTCCGTTACTTCAAAAACTTTTACGTCGGGATGATAAATTGGAATATCTTTTCTCTCCACAAATTTCAATCCGTAAAGTTTGGAGGCAACACCGAAAGCTCCGGCAATAACATTCTCTAACTTGAAATAAGGGCGAAGCATTTCTTCATCGAGAGCATATTTTTCTTTCTTAACTTTTTCTGCGTAATACCACCAATCCCACGGCTGTAGTTTGAAATTCCCTTTTTCATTATCAATCATTTTCTGCATATCATCGGCTTCAATTCTTGCTCTGTGTAGAGCCGGCTTCATAAGGTCGTTTAGGAATTTGAAAACGTTATCAGGATTTTTAGCCATATTGATTTCAAGCTTGAAATCTGCAAAAGTCTTGTAACCTAAAAGAGTTGCTTTCTCTACACGTAGAGAAGCCATCTTAGTAAGAATTTTTTTCGTGTCAAACTCATCGTTATTATTTCCGCGGTTGATATATGCCTTGAATAATTTTTCTCTGAGATTTCCTTTTTCGGAATATTGAAGGAATGGGATCCAGCTTGGTCTTTGAAGTATGAAAGCCCATTTACCGTCGAATCCTTTTTCTTTTGCAGTTTCAGCCGCACCTTGGATAACATCTGCCGGCAAACCCGCAAGATCATCTTTGTTCTCAATAAGTAATCCAATAGCGTTTGTTTCTTTAAGAATATACTCACCGAATTTAACGCCAAGCAGAGAAAGCTCTTCGTTGATCTTTTTGAATTTTTCTTTGGCTTCTTTGCTAAGATTAGCACCACCGCGTACGAAGTCCAAATAATAATTTTCGAGAACGATTTTTTGTTCGGTAGTAAGATTGAGTTTATCTTTTTCTTGGTAGATATTCTTCACACGGTCGAATAATTTTTCGTTTAGATAAATTTCATCGAAGTGCTTAGCGATCATCGGTGCAACTTTTCTTGAGACTTCTTGAAGAGAATCATTTGTATTTGCGCTGTTAAGACAATTGAAAACATTATTCACTTTTGTGAAAAGTTTTCCGCTCTTCTCAAAAGCTTCAATTGTATTCTTGAATGTCGGCTTTTCCGGATTGTTTATGATAGCTTCAACTTCGGCTTTTTGCTGTTTCATCCCTTCTTCATAAGCCGGCATAAAATGTTCATTCTTAACTAAGTCAAATGGAGGTGTCTGGAATTTAGTCTTCCATTCACCGAAAAAAGGATTTTGCATTTTCATCTCTTGTGCCGGACCGATTTTAGAAAATAATAAAACGAATACTAACAATAAGTAAAATGACAATTTCATTTCTAACTCCATTATGCATTTATTTAAACTACTATGATTCGTTTTATTTATAGTGTGAACTTGTAATTAAGCTTCATACAATCTTACATCTTACTTTTTACAATTCCAGCAAGTGCTTTAACAAACAATGCTGAATCGTTCAGTCCCTTCATAACAATGTAGTTCTCAATTCCTACTTTAACAGCAACATGTCGGTACTCAATATCAAGTTCGAATAAGGTCTCAACATGATCGGATACAAAACTAATAGGTACAATTAGTAAATGCCTTTTGTTCTTTGATGAAAGTTCTTCAATCATCTTATCGGTTGCCGGTTCAAGCCATTTCATCGGTCCAACTTTGCTCTGAAAACAAAGATAATGTTTGTGAGAATGATTTCTTGCGTTCATTACAGCTTCAACGGTTTGTTTTATATGATTACTGTATGGATCACCTTTCTTAACAAGACTAACCGGAGTTCCATGCGCGCTGAAAACGATCTGTATTTCGTTTCTAACTTCTTCCGGGAATCTTAAAATTGTCTCGTCTATTCTCTGGTTGATCGCGGCAAGATAATTTTCATTGAGATAGTAATCGTTAATCAGAATTAATTTAGAACTATCACCTTTATAGTGGCGCTTCCATTCATTGAATGAAGAACCGGTTGTTGTAATTGAATAATGTGGATAGAGTGGAAGTAAAATTATTCTATCATAGTTCTTGTTTTCAACTTTAGACACAATTTCATCAGTCAGAGGTTTCCAGTAACGCATAGCTGTATAGACATCTAGAGATGGAAAATCATTACGCAGATATTCTTGAAGCATTGCTCTCTGTTTCTCGGTCCACTCATTGATTGGAGATTTGCCGCCGATGAGTTTGTATTCCTCTGCAATTTTTGGAGTGCGGCGACTCGAAATAAGTTTTGCAAAAAGTTTTTGACCAAATGGTAAATTAAAAATATCCGGGTCGCAAAAAAGATTATATAAAAACGGCTCTATTGCTTGAATAGAATCCGGTCCGCCGAGATTGAATAGCACTACCGCAGTTTTTTGCAAAATAGATTCCTTTCTAAAAAATTATACTGTTCTTGAATATCTTGCTGTATCTTCTTTGCGCTCAATGTATCCGTCAAAGTTCATCGCTATATTGCGGATTAGCAGCCGTCCCATTTGTGTAACCGTCAACCTTCTGTTTTGAATCTCAACTAATCCGTCACCAATAAACTCATCCATTCCTTTGATAGCCGGACTAAAATATTTATCAAACTCTATCCCGAATTGTTTTTCAACAGATGAAAAGTCAAGTTCAAAATCGCACATCACTTTTGTAATTACATGACGGCGTAAAATATCATCATCGCTCAGATAATATCCACGTTCAATCGGGAAAGTCTCATTATTAAGAGCGTCGAAATATTCTTTTTCCTTTTTAAAATTCTGAGAGTAAGACCGACCAATTTGACTGATGCTTGTTATTCCCATACCATACAAGTCTGTTCCGGCGTGTGTGCTGTAACCTTGAAAGTTGCGGTATAATTTTTTTTCGCGTTGGGCTATTGCAAGTTCATCATCCGGTTTTGCAAAGTGATCCATTCCAATAAAAACATATCCGGCGTTTGTAAGCTTTTCGATCGTCATTTTAAGAATTTCTAATTTTTCTTCCGGCGCCGGAAGGTCTTCCGGTTTGATAAGAGCCATATGCTTTTTCATCCATGGAACATGTGCATAGTTAAAAACAGCAATGCGGTCGGGAGAAATATCAATTGTCGCATCCACAGTCTTTCCGAAGGTCTCCAAAGATTGAAAGGGAAGTCCATACATCAAATCTAGATTTATGCTTTGGAATCCGAGTTCGCGCACCCAGTTTACAACTTGGCGTGTCATCTCTTCGGGTTGAATTCTGTTTACAGCTTTCTGAACTTTCTCATTAAAATCTTGCACACCCATACTGATGCGGTTGAATCCGCCATTCCGTAATGCGGCAAGATGTTCCTTAGTCAATCCGCGTGGATCAATTTCACATCCTTCTTCAGCGTCGTGCTTTATTTCAAAATTTTTATTGATGAAAAAAATCAAGTCCGTAATTTCATCGGGATTAAGATGCGTTGGTGTTCCGCCGCCCCAATGAAGTTGAGCAACTTTACGTCCCGGAACAATGTAAGCACGAAGCATATCAATTTCATTTTTGAGATACTTGATATATTCTTGTATACGATCGCGGTTGCGTGTGATGATCATATTGCATCCGCAGAAATAGCAGAGTGTATCGCAGAACGGAAGATGATAATAAAGAGAAAGTTCCGGTGGATTTGTTTCATTATTTGTACGGATGATTTCGTCTAGATATTTCTCCGGAGTGAGCGAATCATTAAAATGCGGCGCGGTTGGATAGCTGGTATACCGTGGTCCGGGTCTATCGTATTTTTTTATTAAGTCAATATCTATGTTTAACATAACAACTCCTTTTTTTACCGCAGAGTCGCGGAGGCGCAGAGATCAAAAGTTCAAGACCTTTCTGCGGAATCCGTCAATAAGCCTTGGTACATTGAAATTAATTAATAATCCAAGACGTTTGTCGGCTAATTTCATATAAGTTAATAATTGTGCTTCATGAACTGCTAGAATAATTTCAACTGCTTTCAATTCAATTATCACTTCTTTCTCAACTAGCAAGTCAATTCTAAAGTCTGCATCAAGTTGTTCGCTTTTATAAATGACTGGAACCTGAACTTGTCTTTCTACAAATAATTTACGTAATCTCAATTCTTTGAAAAGGCACAGCTCATAAACGCTTTCTAATAAACCGGGTCCTAATTGTTTATGAACTTCTATGGCGGAATCTAATATGATTCCACTAATTCGATTTAATTCTTCGTTATTCATTTTCTCTGCGTCTCCGCGTCTCTGCGGTGAAAAGCTCTGCTTTCCTCTCTAACAACATCCACCAAATATTTTGCATTTTCCGGCGGAACATCCGGTAATATACCGTGACCGAGATTGAAAATATGTCCGTTATGTTTACCGAATGATTTCAATACTTTAATTGCTTCCTTTCTGATCTTATCTTTATCGCCATATAAAACTGTCGGATCGAGATTCCCTTGAAGAGCTACTTTGTTTCCAATCTTACTTCTCACTTTGCCAATTTCCATTGTCCAATCCAGACCAATAACATCCGCGCCACAGTTTGCAAGTTTGTTCAATTTGTAATGAACGCCTTTAGCAAATACAATTACCGGTTCATTTTTTCTTTTGATTTGCGAAATAACTTTCTGAATATATGCTAGAGAAAATTCTTCAAAGTCAGACGGTGAAAGTAATCCGCCCCAGGTATCAAATATCTGAACTGCGTTTGCACCAGCTTCAATTTTGGCTGAAAGATAATCTGCAACAGAATCTGCAATTTTATCCAATAGCATGTGTGCGGCTTTCGGTTGATTGTAGATAAATTTTTTTATTTCCGAAAAACTTTTTGATCCGCCACCTTCAACCATGTAGGTCATTAGAGTCCAGGGCGAACCGGCAAATCCGATTAGCGGAACGCGTCCATTCAATTCTTTTTTTGTAAGAGAGACGGCGTCAAGAACATATTTCAAATCTCTTGTTGGATCAATCTCTTTCAAATTATTAACATCATCTATTGTGCGGATCGGGTTATAAAGTTTTGGTCCTTTGCTTTCAATCATCTCCAGATGCATTCCCATTGCTTCGGGAATTATTAGTATATCGGAAAAGATAATTGCCGCATCAACACCGATAAGATCAACGGGCTGAATTGTAACTTCGGCTGCGAGTTCGGGTGTTTTGCACATAGTAATAAAATCGGCTTTCTTACGAACAGCGCGATATTCCGGCAGATATCTTCCGGCTTGACGCATTATCCATGTCGGTGTATATTCAACTGATTTCCCTTTGCACGCTCTTAGAAATAAATCGTTTTTTAATTTGGTCAAGTATCCTCCGGTTAAGCTATATTAGCAGTAATTTGAAAATATTTTATGATCGCCTCCGAAATACCTTGAAGCGAAAAAGTCTTTGGTACTATATGAACAGCAAGTCCTTTTTCTCTTATTGCGCTTTCTGTAGTGGTTCCAATAGCACAAATTGTACTTGTTCCAAAATATTTATCGGGATCAGCAACATTCATTATTTTAAGAAAGTTATTGAAAGAAGAAGGACTGGTAAAAACAAAAACGTTAGGATGTTTCTTCTGAATTTTCTTGTGTTCATTTTTCAAATTGTTCAAATCATTCGGAACAACATCATAAACCGGAACGGAATAAACTTGCGCGCCTAGTTCCGATAGCCCTAAATTCAACTCTCCGCCAGTGAGGGAAGAGCCGGGAATAAATATTTTTCTATCTGTCAGATCGAACTCTGATAATTTGTCAATCAATCCTTTTGAACTGAATCCATCAGGTAAAATATCTACTCTTATTCCAACAGATTCGCATTCATCAGCAGTACTTTTCCCCACGGCGGCTACTTTTACTTTTGATAGATTCAGTCTTTTTTTCGTAGCGATATCAGAAAAAATCTCTACCGCATTGGCAGATGTGAACACCAGATAATCAAATTGACTAAACATCCTTAATGCGTCATCCAGTTCAGGAGAATTAGTCGCCGGCAAAATTTTTATAGTTGGACAAAAAATTAATTCAGCGTTTTCATGCCTCAAAGAGTCCAGATTCTTTTTGCATTCCGTTTCACTCTTGGTAATAAGTATCGTTTTACTTCTCAGTGAATTCATTTTGACCGCACGTTATTATAAACATCTTTTAAGATTGCAGCCGCACCGGCTTTCAGTAAATCTTTTGCCAATTTTTGTCCAAGTTTCTCCGGATTAGCTTTCGCACCGCGCATTTTCTTTCTGAATGTTACCGAACCGTCAACGGATCCAACCATGGCATCAAGATATAAACCGTTTGGTTTCACTTGTGCAAGGGCACCAATAGGAACCTGGCAACCGCCTTCTAAAGCTTTCAGCAGTGAGCGTTCAGCGCGTACCTCAGCATTTGTTTTCTCATCGTGGATTGATTTCAATATTTTGTCAGCAAACTTATTGTTTTCACGAATTTCGATTCCAAGAGCGCCTTGTCCAACCGCCGGTAGAATTTCATCCGAATTTATGATGCTTGAAATATGTTTATTGAGTCTCAGTCTTTCAACACCTGCACGGGCCAAAATTATTGCATCCCACTTCGACTCTAAAAATTTCTTTATTCGTGTTGGTACATTGCCTCGTAGTTCTTCAATTTTTATATCCGGACGAAGATGAAGCAGTTGCGATCTTCTTCTTAGCGAACCGGTTGCTACAATTGCATTCTCACGTAAGTTGTTAATCTTGATTCCTTTTTTACGTGCGATCAAAATATCTTCAACCGCATGGCGTTTCGTAACAGCGGCTAGCTTCAATCCTTTCGGAATTTCAGTTTGTAGATCTTTCAAGCTGTGAACGGCTATATCAATTGTTCCCTTCAACAATTCATTTTCCAATTCTTTTGTGAAAAGCCCTTTATCACCAATCTTCGAAAGCGCTACATCAAGAATCTTATCGCCTTTTGTATTGATGATCTTTATTTCTACGGAAAGATTTTTATTTTTTCGTTCCAACTCTTTCTTAATAAAATTAGATTGCCAGAGAGCAAGCTCACTTCCGCGTGAACCGATTACAAGTTTATTCTTTATCAAAATTTTCCTCAGATTTTTTTTTCGTTGTTCGATTCATTTCCGTTCGCTGGTAAGTGATCCAGGTTAAACAGTTCTTTCAATATCATTGTTCTGGTTGTCACATCATTGATGTTGGCGCCAGTTTCCGCGAACTCTCTCAATTTAACAGTAGGATTATGAAGCAGGCGACCAATCATTCTGCGTGTCATATCTTCGATCTTATTGTAATCGTCTTCGTTTACTTTGTTCCTAATTTTTTCTAATTCGTCGTGGCGTATCTCTTCGAAAAATGAGCGCATAGTCTTGATCGTTGGAACTACATCAAGTGTATTATACCAGCTGAAGAATCCAATCATCTCTTCCATAATTATTTTCTCGACGAGCGGAATCTGATCCATGCGTTTTTGTAAATTTTGATCAACAATAATTTTCAGAGAATCCATGTCGTGATAAAACACATTATCAATTTTCTTCACATCTGGGTCAATATCACGAGGGACCGCTATATCCATTAATACAACCGGTGAACCACGTCTTTTTTTGATCGCAGATTTAACATCATCAAAAGAGATAATTAAGTTCTCGGCACTTGTTGCGCTGATAACGATATCAAAGTTGTGAAGTTGTTCTGCAAGAAATGGGAAAGGAATTATCTCTCCGCGAACTTTTTCTGCTAATTTTTCTGCGCGCTCAATTGTTCTGTTAGAAATTGCAATCTTACCAACGCCTTTATCTCGAAGATGAATAGCTGCAAGCTCTCCTGTTTCTCCGGCGCCGATCACGAGCGCAGATTTTTTTTCGAGGTTAGCAAAAATCTTTTCAACAACTTGAACAGCGGCATAACTAACAGTTACGGCGCCTTCTCCTATGGTTGTTTCTTTAATAGCACGTTTACCTACTCGAGTTGCCGTATCAAAAATTCTGCGAAGAACAGATCCGGCAAAACTTAAATCCTCAGAGATCTCGAATGCTTCTTTTACCTGTCCCAATATTTGGCTGTCGCCTATTATCATCGAATCAATTCCGGAAGCAACAGAGAACAAATGCTTAACCGCACCGCATGAAAAATATTTTGCGATATGTTGCGGTTGAATGCCAACACCGGGCTTGAACTCGATAAGTTTTTCTATAAGCTGTGTTGTATCTAATCCTAAATTTTTAGGAAAGCCGAATATTTCAGTCCGGTTGCAAGTTGAAATTACAACCCCATCAGAAAACAACGATTCCTTTAAGCGTGGAATGAATTCTACAATTTCATCGCGGCTAAGATGAACTGCTTCCCGAAGCTCGAGAGGGGATGTATTATGATTTATAGATATGCCGACTAAATTCATTTTAAAACTCTCAATAAAACGAGTGAAACGTCTTTGCTAATGTGTTCGTGATTATCAAGGATATTATTGCAACAACAAATCCAATTAGAGAAAAAAGAATTAGTTTCTTACCATTCAAACTCCCCAAAAGTTTACTTAAGATTCCAATGCCGTAAACAAACCAAACGAATAAAGTACCTATTAACTTTGGATCGAAATAACTGAAATGTGGAAATGCACTCGGCAGCCAAATAATTCCTATTATAATTGCGAATGTTAAGAGTACAAAACCAATTACAGCGGAATAGAAACTGAGCTTTTCTAAAATTTCTAAATTTGGTAACCGATCGAAGATCAAACCGAATTTGTTTGTTTTTAAATTTTTGTAAAGAAGCATATACAGCAGCCCGTAAACCGCAGAGACTGTTATTCCGGAATATCCAAGAAGAGCATTAATCACATGAAGTCCAAGAAGACGGTTTCGTAAAACCTCAGGAACAATGTAATTGTGCTCAACAAAAAGGGAAGAGATAGTTTGAAAAACAAGCGAGAATAAAATTATGAATGCTCCTGTCCCGCGAATATCTGTTAGTAGTTCTAACACGAAATAAGAAAATCCAATTGAGAAAGCAATTAGAGAAAAAATCTCAAATTTATTAGTAATTGGAGGATGATTATATTCAATTGTCCGAGAGATTAAATAAAAAGTATGTAAGAGAAGCGTAACGAATAAAATAATTCGCTTGGAGTTGCTTATAAACTTTTTCTCGTTAAAAAAATCGAAACTGTAAATAGCGAATGCAAATGCATAGAAAAGCGGAAGAATCACATTTAGTATATCTATTGACTGAAGCATATCTACTCAAATTATGTTTTTGTTGCTAAATGTATTTGGTTTTGTGCTACCAAAATTATGAAAAATCTCACTCCAAAACCTCACAAAAGAAGAATGTTCCAATACAATTATTTAGGGGCACTTCTAAAAACTGTTGTTTTAAAAATTTCACGCTCGGAGAACCTACCTGCCTGTAGAGTCTGTTGCACAACTCGAATATGTCATTCTGAGCGAGTCTACGAGCGAAGAATCTCACACTTAAATTTAGAATTAGTGCGATTATTAGCATAGAAATTCTTCATTTCTCCGGCTAATGCCGGATTTATTCAGAATGACAAGTTCTGCAACACGCTCGGTAGACAGGCGCAAAGAAAACGCAAAGAGCGCAGAGAAAATTGTAGTTTTTAGAAGTGCCCTTAAGAAACTAGTGTCGTGTTAATCATGAATTGACG
>JAJYXU010000188.1 GCA_021801605.1 Bacteroidota bacterium | reverse complement strand
TGAACATAAATGAACAGAATGAAATTCTGTTTTACAGTAGCCCGGATTTATAATCTGAACATAAATGAACAGAATGAAATTCTGTTTTACAGTAGCCCGGATTTATAATCTGAACATAAATGAACAGAATGGAAATCTGTTTTACAGTAGCCCGGATTTATAATCTGAACATAAATGAACAGAATGGAAATCTGTTTTACAGTAGCTCGGATTTTTAATCTGAACGTAAATGAACAGAATGAAATTCTGTTTTACAGTAGCTCAGATTTTTAATCTGAACATAAATGAACAGAATGGAAATCTGTTTTACAGTAGCCCGGATTTTTAATCTGAACGTAAATGAACAAAATGGAATTCTGTTTTACAGTAGTGCAGATAGCATATCCACACTACAATTTTTCCCATGCCGATATTGCTTCGCTGAAAGGCATCAGTGCGCGCGGTACTGCACCATGCATATAAGAAATAGCTAAGCCGTAATTAACAATCGGCACACCAACAAGTTTCGCCTGCTTGATTCTAACCTGCATCGCTTTACGGGTTAACATACAACCGCCGCAGTGGACAATTAATTTATATTTGGAAAGGTTATCCGGGTAATCGTGACCATTCACAACATCTATAGTCAAATCTTTCTTTGTATGAAGTCTGAGCCAGCGAGGAATCTTAATTTTGCCTATGTCGTCTTCCTGAGCATGATGCGAACATGCTTCAGCAATTAAAACTTTATCGCCGTTTTTTAATTCTTCAATTCGTTTTAATCCACGAACATATTCCGGTAAATCGCCTTTGTAACGCGCCATCAAAATAGAAAAAGTAGTAAGAGGAATTTCGTCCGGTACGTCTGCATTAACACGCATAATCGCCTGGCTGTCTGTTACTACCAATTTGGGAGGATGAGATAATGAACCCAATGCTGCACGCAGTTCTTTATCCTTTGTAACTATTACAATCGCATCTTCATCTAGTGATTCACGTATCGTTTGAACTTGCGGCAGAATGAGCCGTCCTTTTGGAGCGCCGAGATCAATAGGAACAACAAGTACAACTACGTCATGCTGTTTTATCAAATCTCCGATGAGTGTACGTTCTTCATCTGAAGGAAGAAGTTTAGAAACTTTTTCCTTTAATTCGAATATCCCGTCTCCTGTTGAACAAGATACAGAATGATATTGGATCCTCTGTGAGTTCAATTCTTCAATCAAATCGAAATTGATTCCCAATTCCGATTTATTAATAACAGCAATAAAAGGAAGTTCTAACTTTTGTATCTGTTCTATGAGATTTTTTTCTTGGGCAGAGAGTTTTTCTTGTGAGTCTAACACCAGCAGAGCATAGTCGGACTCTGAAATTATTTTTATGGTTTTACTGATTCTTTTTTCTCCGAGTTCTCCAATGTCGTCAATTCCGGCAGTATCAATTAAAACTACCGGTCCAAACGGCAACAGTTCCATTGCTTTTTTCACCGGATCGGTTGTTGTGCCGGGCGTTTCGCTTACGATCACTAAATCTTGTCCGATGAATTTATTCACGAGAGATGATTTACCAACATTGCGTTTACCAATAAAAGCAATGTGCGTTCTTTCCGATTGTGCTACCTTACTCAATGTTAATTCCTAATTCTTTTGAAATAATATTGAACAATTCTCCTTCATCAAGTAATTTACTTTTCATCAGAGCTTTGACAAAAGGGATTTTATTCTCATAAGCATACTTAACTAATTCTTGGATCGTTTCGTAACCAAAAGTAGAGATGAGCGAGGCAGCTATGGCTGATGAATTAATTAGATTCATTTTACAACGCTCTACATTTGCCGTAATATCTTCTATGCATTTTTCCGCCATATTTATATTAGAGTTTCTAAGCATTGTTAATGATTTTAGAAACGTATGTGCTATCAATGGTCCGAAGGCATTTAATTCAAGATTGCCCGAAGAAACTAAATTAGAAATTATTACGTCGTTTCCTTTAACAAGTTCCGCAATTTGAATTGCGTTTTCTAATATTACTGGATTTATTTTACCCGGCATCATACTGGAACCGGATTGCTTCGGAGGAAGATTAATCTCACTTATTCCGCCGTTAGGACCGCTCGATAAGAAACGTAAATCATTACATATTTTTATAATTGATGTTGCACCGGCTTTTACAAGTCCGTGTACTTCAACAAAAACATCTAAGTTTTGTGTTGCATCAATTAAATCTTCTCCTTTAGCAATAGGTAGTTTTGTTATTTTTTTTAGAATGCTGTTAACATTAAGAACATATTCGTTTGTTGCTGAGACAGAATTGCCTACAGCAGTACCGCCAAGATTTACTGATCTCAATCGTTCTTCTGCATTGTAGAGCCGCCATCTATCCCGCGCTACAGCTTGTGCATAAGCGCCGAACTCCTGCCCTAATGTGATTGGCACCGCATCTTGAAATTGTGTCCTTCCCAACTTCAAAACACTTTTGAATTGTTCTTCTTTCTTTTGAAATGCATTCTGCAAACGTGCAAATGAATCTGCAAGCTCTCGCAATAAAATAATCGATGCTATGCGGAGTGCGGTTGGAAATGTATCATTGGTTGATTGGCTTAAATTCACGTCATCAAGTGGATCAATAGAGGAATAATTACCATATTCTTTCCTCATAATTTTTAGCGCAGTGTTGGCAATAACCTCATTTACATTCATGTTTAATGAAGTACCGGCACCGCCTTGATATGGATCAACAATTATTTTTTCATAGATCGAATCGAAATTCCCCTTGATGCATTCATCTGTTTCAATTATCAATTCATGAATGGCTTCTTCAATTGCATCATATTTTTCTTTAAATAGTAAACCACATTTATAATTTGTTTCTGCAGCAGCAAGTTTAACCTGGAAAAATGCTTTTATCATATAGGGATTTATTCGCTCACCGGACTTAGGGAAATTATTTAAACTTCTTAACGAATGAACACCATAAAGAGCTTCATCCGGAATTTCTGATTCTCCTAATGAATCTTTTTCAATTCTCACTTTTTCCTCGTGAAAAATTTTACAGGAACAAATATATCAAAAAATAAATTTTAGCTGCTTTGCTGTAAATAAAAAACCCCGCTAAGTGCGGGGTCTTGGAAAAACAAATTAACTTAGAATTATTTTACAAGAAGCATTTTGTTAACTTTTACAAAATTGCCAGCCTCAATTCTATAGAGATAAATACCGGAAGCCATATTCTTAGCTGTCCATTCAATATTATGTGTACCGGCTGCTAATTCATTATTTATCATAGTCTCAACTTCTCTTCCAAGTGCATCATAAATTGTTAACTTAACATGCCCGCTCTTTGGTAAAGCAAATTTTATATTTGTTGTCGGGTTAAATGGGTTCGGATAATTTTGATAAACAACATATTTAGAAGGAATTGTTTCTTCATATTTAACAGAAACAGGGATTCCTATTGAAGCCATAGCTCCTTTTAATGCTGTAATAATATATTTTGGATTATGGATACCGCCGCTCTTATCATTGTGTGCAGTGACAGCATTCCAATAAGCACTCAATTGAGCTTTTGTCCACGTAGATATTGGAACGGGGAAAGCAATAAATTGTCCAGCATCATTGTATTGTCCATATCCTGCACTGAAAGTAGTTCCAGGGATCTTTGCTAATTCTGTCATAACTTTATTGATCATTCCCCAAACTTCATCTTGTAAACCTTCAACAACACCGTTGTTATCATGATCACCATTTCCATTAAAGAAGAACTTAACGTCTCCGAATGAATTCCCAAATGTTGTTCCATGGCATTGAGCACATGCTTGCATATTATCTTGATCCATAATTCGTCTCTTATCAGGTCCAATCAAGAAATTACCAATGGCATCCTTCTTAAAAGTGCTCATGCTGAATGAGTGACCGCCCCATTGATTTACAGTAGTACCTGTAACGGCATTTCCGCTATACATATGGCATGTTACGCAACCTTCTGGTGCAAATCCATAATGGTTTGACTTTTGTAATTTAACACCACCTAATTCAAGCATATTATTACCGGTGAAAATATCACCTTGTGGACCATAGTGAGGACCAAACCTTGAGCTAATAGTTCCGGCTAACGCTGCATTTGCTTCAGCTCTTGATTGATGGCAATTTACACAAGTTGTTCCCATACCCATATTGGTAACATCTTTGTAAATAGTAGTTTTTGGATCAACAGTATTTGGTGTTACAATCTGAGCTGTTACTTTTCTCAATTGGAATGTATTAGTTGCATCGTGAGGATCATGGCAACCGGCGCATGAAATTGGTGAATAAGAAGTATCAAAATAAGGATCTGTTGTTGGTGTACCTTCTACATATTGTGCAAAACCGGCAGCTGTATGGCATCTTACACAAGATTCACGACCAGCACCGGTTGGGTATGAAGTTGTAACAGCATGAATTGAGGCATCCCATTGTTCCGGGAATATATAACGAGTTCCGGAATCATGGCAATAAGCACAAACATCGGCATCATAAGTTGCTTGAATTCTTGAATCAGATGTTACTCCAAGGTGACTGCCTGCTGGTCCATGGCAACTTTCACATTGAATGTTAGCTCTTTTTATAGCATCCGGAAATTGTGTCTTTAATTGATCAAATACTCCGGCTCCAAGTACTGTTGGAAAAGTAAATGTTTGATCATCGAATCCATCATTAATTGCTGTTGGATTTGCATCATAACCAGTTGTGTGGCAAGGGAGGCAATAAGGTTTGTAATTGCTACCCAGTATTCCGTTTATACCTTTTGTGAATTGAGCTGCATGTCCAGTGTCTTCCCACTTTGTTACTACAGAAGAATGGCAAGTATTACAACTTAATTTTGTATCAACGCCATTAACTATAGTATTTTCATAACCTAAATATTTTGAAGCATTGAAAGTAACTGTTTTTGTGAATGAGCCATCTGTGATAGTAACTTCATAAGCTCCAAGTAAATCAGGGGTAATAAATACAACTTGGTTGTACTCGTCAATTACATCTTTTATAGCGCCAATTGCGACTTTTGAGCCAGACGGTTTTCTTGTAATTGTCCAAGTGGGGGCTACAAATTTTTGACCGGCGATTGTCGCTTTGAAATACATTAGTGACCCAATACCGACATTTTTTAATCCTGTTGAAGGATAAGTATAAATGTCAGTTGTTGATTTTGCAACATCTCTTGGTGACACGCCAAAAACATCCATGGATAAACTTACAAGTGTTGTTTGAGCAAATAGCGTTGTAGTCACTAATGCTAGAACAAAGACTAAAGTTGTAAATTTTCGGAACATATAATTCCTCCATTAATAATTAGATTTTTTTTGAGTTCATTTTTTTTCATAGATAAAAAGAGTTTTATCCTTTTTATTCTTTAAACAAAACTAATATAAAAAGATTAATAAAGATGTCAAAGTCTTTATTGATTTTTTTTAGAAACTAATTAGATATTCGAGCCCTTATAATAAAAGTTGAATAACCACTGCCCGATTCGTATATTTTCGCCCAAATTATAAGAAAAGAATATGCAGATTTATAACACTTTCTCCAGAAAGAAAGAAGAATTTCTCCCCTTAAATCCTCCAGTAGTAAAGATGTATATGTGTGGACCTACAGTTTACAATTATTTTCATATCGGTAATGCGCGGTCGTTTATCATGGCGGACATTGTTAGAAGATATCTCGAGTTCCGGGGATTCGATGTTAAGTTCATCATGAATCTGACAGATGTTGACGATAACATTATTAAAAAATCGTTAGAAGAAAAACGGTCGGCAGATGAAGTGGCGCAATTTTATACCAAAGCTTTTTTTGAAGACATAAAAAAATTAAAAATCGAACCGGCAACTACCTACCCTAAAGCTACTATGCATGTTCAAGATATGATTAATGTAATTAGTGAATTAGAAAAGAAGGGTATTGCATATAATGTTGATGGAAATGTTTTTTATGATATCTCAAAATTTTCCGGTTATGGTAAACTTAGCGGTAAAAAAACAGATGAATTGGAATCAGGTGCCAGAGTTGAAATTAATGAAGAAAAAAGAAATCCTCTGGATTTTGCATTGTGGAAAAAAGCAAAAGATGGAGAGCCGTCATGGGATAGTCCATGGGGAAAAGGAAGACCCGGCTGGCACATCGAATGCACTGCGATGAGTACCAAACATTTAGGCAAATCAATTGATATTCACGCTGGTGGCAATGATTTAATTTTTCCACATCATGAAAATGAAATTGCCCAAAGTGAAGCTTGCTTTGAGCAGAAATTTGTAAAGTATTGGATGCATTTTGGATTTTTAAATATTCAGAATGAAAAAATGTCTAAATCATTAGGTAATTTTTTTACTGCAAGAGATGTACTAACAAAATATTCGGTTGAAACGATACGCTTGTTTTTTGCTCAAACTCATTATGGCGGTCCTCTCAATTTCAGCGATGAATTACTAAACTCAGCAAAAAAGGGCTGTGAGAAAATTTCGAATTTGATAGAACTGACCGAGAATCAGATACAGAATAATTTTCAAGATGGCGTGGATCCTGAATTCGATTTTCAAAAATATCGCAACGACTTTACGAGTGTAATGGATGATGATTTCAACACACCTCAGGCAATTGCGGTAATTTTTGACTTCATACGCGCAGTTAATAAAATTGTCTCGGAAAATGAAAAAATAAATGTTCGGTTCTATCATCAAGTAAAATTAATGTTGAAGGAAACAGCTTACGACGTACTTGGTATAGTTGACTTGGATGAAACGCACACGAATTATAATTTGTCTATTGAAAACGATCTGATAGAATTACTAATTAAAGTGCGGGATGCGTTGAAGAAAGAAAAACAATTCTCTTTAGCAGATCAAGTTAGAGATGGGTTGACGAAAATTGGTATAAATCTTAAAGACACAAAAAATGGTGTTACCTACAAACGGAGTTGAAGAAAAAGCAAATCCGGTAATAATTGTCAGAAATAATCTGCGTATGTTGAAATAAATTTCTACTTTTCAATTAGAAATAACTGCGGAAATAAAAATGAAAAATAAGATTATACTTTTATCATTCGTACTGTTTACAAGTATATTAAGTGCACAAGGTACCGGAGGCACCAATGCTAAGTTTGAATACCGCAGTTTAGTTGATTTGCCAACCGCTGGAGTGCTATCGAAAGGTTTTGCAGGCGTTTCGCTTGACATTTTACCATTCGGAGTTGTGATTACAAAAATTGAAGTGGGTGTTTTCGATGGTTTTAGTTTTGGTATTTCTTACGGCGGAAGCAATATTATAGGTACAGGAACGGTGGATTGGTATAAATTACCAGCTATTAATATCCGGGCAAGAATAATTGATGAAAGCGAAGCTCTTCCTGCAATAGCAGTTGGTTTTGATTCGCAAGGAAAAGGAGTTTACAATAAAGATTTAGAACGATACCAAATTAAGTCTCCCGGATTTTTTGCCGCAGCATCGAAAAATTTTATTTTCTTTGGTTACTTGAGTTTTCATGGGGTTGTTAACTATTCATTAGAAAGGAATGATGGTGATAAGGATTTGAACTTGGAAATTGGTTTTGAAAAAACTATTGGCGATAAAGTATCTTTCGTTACAGAATATGATTTTGCGGCAAATGATAACACTGGTGCTTCTCTTGGAAAGGGTAATGGTTATTTAAATTTGGGTCTTCGATGGTCAGTTGGTGATGGACTAACATTAGGAATAGATTTGCGCGATATTCTTCAAAACAAACGACTAATTGGTAATAGCGCAGACCGTGGTATTTTTGTGGAATATGTCAAAGCTCTCTTTTAAGTGTAATATTGTATTAATTCGGATACATATTAGTTCACAGTAATATACAATCCATAATTCTTCCATTTCTTTTTGCATTTCTTTTTAACAATAATTAGGTATAATTTTTGCGTAAGATATTCAAACTATAAAGGTGATATCATGAAAACAATAATTCGTTTATTAGTAATACTTCCGTTATTAAGCTTAGGCGGATGCTATACACAATTTGCACTTCGAGATCACGATCATCGAAGCAAGCAAGATGATCAAAACGTTGATCAATATGCTTACGAGGATCAAGATGAGCAAGCCGATTCGACCGATAATTACGAAGATAATCAAAATTACCCTTATGATGATTATGACTCTTACAACTTCGGTTATAGGCGGTATCTTTACGATTATTATCCCTCATTGGCTTTTTCGATGGGCTGGGGCTGGGGATTTGATCTGTTAAACAGAGATCGTTTCTTCTATGGATTATACGGACAAGGTTATTACGGCGGATATCCGGGTTATTATTGGCCCTGGTATTACGGAAATTACGGCTATTACTCTCCGTACTATTATAATTACTCTCCGTATTGGTATAATAATTATTCGCAAGGAATCTATAAGTACAGAACTTACTCCGCTTTAAGAACCCGTAATAATGATGGTGAAAGAGGAACTGGAGGGCGATATAGAGATGGAGTTGGTGGCGACCGATCAAGATCATCTAACGGATATGTAAGACCGGGCGGCAACGATAAGCCACAAGATGTTGACCTTGGAAGATCCCGTGTATCACGTGGTAGCGATACTAAGAGTGATGGTACCCGTGTTTCTAAAGGAACTCCAAGTAGTTCGAACAACACTTCACGAGATCGTAGTAGTGGCACAAGAACACGGGACAGAAATGGGTCACGTGCAACGGAAAATTCATCGAACCGTGAAAGAGAAAGAACAAACAGTGATAGAGCTTCATCGGGTTCAAATAATTCTACAAGAGAAAGACAAGCGCCGTCCTATACACCGAGAGGCGAAACAAGCAGAGCGCCTTCATATAGTCCTTCGCCATCCTCATCCGGCTCAAATAGTGGAAGAAGTTCAAGTGGTTCGGAAAGAGGTTCAAGCGGTTCCGGCGGTTCGGAAAGGAAGAGATAACTTATATGCAACTTTTAAATCAATCTCAATTAATAATTAATGGGGTAGTCATGAAAAATATTCATAAAGTAATTTTAGTATTTATGATGAGTTTAGTTTTCTGTGCAAATACTCAAGCGCAGAACTACAATGATGCTTTACGATTAAGTGAGCCTGGAATTATTACTGGAGCTCGTTCTTTGGGAATGGGTAACGCTTATATTGCATTAAGTGATGATTTCTCCGCTTCAATTTTTAATCCCGCCGGATTTGGATTGATAAAAAAGATGGTAATATCGGGCGGATTGAATTACAATTCGTTTAATAACAATACCAGTTTCTTCAATCAGAATACTACACTTTCGAACAATGTTACAAATTTCAGCCAGATTGGGGTTACGTTGCCGTTTCCAACCAGTCAAGGAAGTTTTGTTTTAGCTTTTGGTTTTAACAGAGATAAAGATTTCAACAAAGCTCTTGGTTTTAATGGTTATAACGGAGGAAATAATTCTTATATACAGGATTTGACTTCTTATAACGACGATATTGCTTACAAGCTTGCATTGAGCTATCCATTATATGATGCATCGAACAATTATCTAAAAGATACGACCCGAATAAATGGCGGATTGAACCAGAGAGGGAATTTTATTCAAGAAGGCGCACTTAACAGCTGGTCATTTTCAGGTGCATTAGAAGTTCAAAAAGATTTTTTTGTTGGCGCAACTATGAATCTATATAACGGTACATTCAAAAAGACGCATGAATATTTTGAAGAAGATTTGAATAATAATTATCCATCCTCTCTATTGCTCGATCCTTCAGAACCGGGCTCGGCTGATTTTAAATCTTTTTACTTGCGTGATATAATTGATTGGGATATTTCAGGTGTAGGATTGAAACTTGGGGCGTTGATTAAGATGAATGAAAATTTCAACGTTGCTACGACGATCAAATTTGCTACAAAATATACTGTTAAGGAAACGTACTCACTCTACACTCAAAGTACTTTTGGAACAGGAGACAAATTTAGTTATGTGCCCACAGAGGAAAGATTGGAGTATGAAATTTCTACGCCGGCGGAGTATTCAGTTGGTGCATCCTACAATAAAAATAATTTGACTTTAAGCGGCAGCGTTACAATGATTGATTATGCACAGATGAAATTCGGAAGCGGATTGGACTATAGTGCAACTATTAATAAGAATGCTGACATTACAAATCTTATGAGAACAGTATATAATCTTAATGCCGGAGTAGAGTATATTCTTCCGAATTCAGGGATTGCTTTGAGAGGTGGGGTTATGCTGATGCCTTCTCCGTTCAAAGATGATTCGAGTGATTTCGACAAAAAATATATAACTGCCGGGATTGGTTATAATTTTTCCGATAGATCATCAATAAATATCGCGTACGTTTACGGATGGTGGAACGATATTGGCGATAATTATGGATCGAACATCTCACGAACATCTCAAGAAATAAAGTTTACCAATATTGTTACTTCTTTAAAATTCTATCTATAATCCTTTCTTATTTAACACTGATTGACATCCCATTAAGAGCACCTTATTTTTAAGGTGCTCTTAATTTAACAAGGAGGATTCAATTCTAGGAACGATTTTCAAAATCGAAAGTAAAGATTATTATTTATATGATAAAGAGAGTAAAGAAATCCGTTGTTCATTGCGCGGTAAATTCCAAAAAGAGTATGAATTAAAAAAAGATAAACTTTTTGCAATGGATATTGCTACCGTTGGTGATTTGGTCGAATATGAGATGAATCGAGACGGCACCGGAGTGATCAATAAGATACTTCCGCGGAAAAATTATATCTCACGCAAAGCGCCACGTATTAAAGGTGCCGGTAATAGAGGCGAGCGGCTGGAACAGATAGTCGGTGCAAACATTGACAATTTAATTATTGTCAGCAGTTCCAAATCTCCAAATTTTAATAATCGTTTAATAGACCGCTTAATTGTTGCCGGAGAAAGTTCACATCTCAATGTTATCATAGTAATTAACAAAATTGATTTAGACTTATCACACAATTCAGAAGAGTGGAATAAGCTTTACTCAAAAATTGGTTATCAAATTTTTGAAACGAGTATTGTTGAACAAAAAGGAATTGAAGCGCTTAAGAATTCTATGGATGGAAAAGTAAATTTGATTTGGGGACAATCTGGAGTCGGTAAATCATCTTTGTTGAATGCAATGTATCCTTCTTTGAAATTGAAAATTGGTAAAGTAAGCGAGTCAACATCCAAAGGTAAACATACGACTGTAACAAGTTTACTAAAAAAAGTAGATGAAAAAACTTTTGTAGTTGATACACCTGGCATGCGCGAAATTGATCCTTACGGAATTAGGAAAGAGGATCTCGGTCATTACTTTAAAGAATTTTCTCTTTATTCCGACAAATGCAGATTCAACACATGTACTCATTATCATGAACCGGACTGCGCCGTTGTGTCGGCAGTAGAAAATGATTTAATAAATCATGAACGGTATCGGAGTTATTTGAATATTTTAGAGACCATTGAAGACGATATGAATTTTTAGAGAGATAGAACTTTCTGCTTCATTCTTTCGATAAACTCATTTACAACTTCATCCGGAACACCATCCGAATGATTTGATTTCAGCCGCATGTCGCATTGATCATTAACGTAATCAATTAAAACAAATTTGTGATCTTTTGTAAGAGCAATTTCGGTAGAGAAATAATCGAGTTGAGTTATTCTTGCCAAACGTTTTGTGATTCGATAAAGAGGTAAAAGATTGTACCGTAGCACTTCACTTTTTGAAACGCGGTGATAGATATGTGTTTGGTCATCCCACCATGTTGGTATTACTTGATCGAAAGCCCAGATAACTCTAAACCAAGCGCGTCGCCCTTGGATTTTTCCCGGATAAATTTTTTCTTGAATTAAATATTTTTCAAGATGATTCTTTCTTCTTTCATCACGGATTTGACTAAGAGAAACAGCACTTTTAATTACGCCTTCGCCGCCTCCGGAAACTAAAGAAGGTTTAATAATAAAAGGAATCCCAAGTTCCATTAAATAACTATCATCCAGCAGAATATTTTTATGAAGTTTGAAAGAGGGGAGAAGAAAAGTTTTCGGCAGACGGAATTGTTTTTTAACAAGCTTCTTGTGCATCAATACTTTATCAACAGATTTCTTCGTTTTATTATGAGGATTTATAATGTAGCTTTTTTTCCGTGCAAGAAGTTTAGTAATCGGCAAAAATGCCGGATCTTCGTCCGAAGCCCGGTCAAGGTATGATCTGAAATGAATCCTTTTACCTTTAAGAGAATTAATCACTTCATTAACATTGAATTTATTTATAACAAAAGTTCGTAATCCTTCCTTTTGAAAATTTCGTTCGATTAATTCAACAAATTCTTTATCGTACTTCCATTTGTATGCTATTGCCAAATCGAAAATCTGCATCACCATCGCGGGAATATTTTTACAAATATAATTAAATGAAGAAGACGCATCAATCTTTACCCTTGTTAATCAAAGCACTAAAAACTATTTTTTGACTCAAATTAACGGATATTATGAATAAGAAAATTGCGATAGTAGCGGTTACGCTTTTGTTCTCTTCATGTTCCTCTGAAGTGATAAAAGAAACTTCTTCTCAAGGATCGACACCCAAAGTCAATAAAAAAGAAGCTCAGTCTATCTTTATAGACGGTTCAATTTTGGAGATGAAAGGAGAGTTTAATGAAGCTGTTACAAAATATCTCGAAGCTTTAAAATATGATCCTCAGCCCGGCATTTATTACTCAATTGCAAAAAATTATTTCCGGTTAAACAAATTGTCTTCAGCTCTTCAATATTCCAGGAATGCAGTCGAGAAAGATTCCAGCAATATAGAATATCTAACACTTCATGCTTCTGTTTATTCGGCTTCTCATCTGGATGATTCCGCGGCTGCTGTTTATCAAAAAATAATTCGACTGGATACGGCAAATGTAGCCGCGTATTATAATCTGGCTCAAATCAGCGAACCAAGACAACCAAGTGTTGCACTTTCCTATTACAAGAAGATAATTGATTTAATTGGTCCTGAATGGAATGCATTGATAAGAATAGCCGATATTAATGAAAGAATGGGAAATATAGACGAAACTATTAAAACAGTTGAAGAGTTGATAAAAATGAATCCGTCCGAGCTTCATCTGAAAAAACTTTTGATCGAGTCATATATCAAAACAAAAAATTATGAAAAAGCAGCCGCTCTTATTGATGAAGCACTGATCAGTTTTCCGGATGATCTTAATTTGATTGAGATGAAGGGAAATATGTTTATTCAAAAGGGTCTTTGGAATGCTGCTGCTGTTGAATTTATGAAATTGGTGAAGAGTCCCGAAATAAATTTTGATGCTAAACTTAAAATTGGTACATCGTTTTATCTTCAGGCAGAGAAAGATTCTGTTAACTATGATTTTGCGAAAGAATTTTTTCAAGAAATTAACCGCGATACTTTGGATTGGCAGGTGAATGCTTATCTTGGCGAAATCGAACTCCGAAAACGAAATGATTCTTCGGCTGTTGAGTATTTTAAAACGGCGGTTAATCTTGCCGAGTGGAATTCACAAATATGGGTCCGTCTTGGCAGTCTTTTATTCGATACGAAAAGGTATAAAGAAGCAATCCGGTATTTGAGTAAAGCCTCGGAAAAATTTCCAAACGATTTTCCAATCAATTTAATTTGTGGTCTTTCACTTTCTGCGGATAACGATCATCAAAAAGCGAAAGAGGTTTTGCAGAAAGCGCTTAACATTAACCCGGATGATGTGACGGCTCTTTCTGCTCTCGGTTATACATTAAACCAGCTCAAAGAAGATGATGAAGCATTAATACATCTTGACAAAGCATTATCGCTTGAACCCGGGAACTTGCAAGTCATCAGCATTATAGCTTTGATTCATGAATCAAAGAAAAATTATACTGTTTCAGATTCCCTTTATATAAAAGCGATTAAGATAGACTCTTCCAACGTTCTGATTCTAAATAATTATGCTTACTCTCTTGCTGAACGAGGAATCAATCTGCAAGAAGCTTTGTCCATGGCAAAAAAAGCAATCAAAAAAGAACCGAAGAACGCTTCCTACATGGATACTATCGGTTGGATCTATTTCCGGCTTGGAGATTATAAGAAAGCGAAAAACAAAATTGAGGAAGCGGCAAAGATTGAAGATAAGAATGCAATATTACTTGATCACCTTGGAGATGTTTATTTTAAGCTTGGAAGCAAAGTAAAAGCATTAGAATTATGGAAAAAAGCTTTCGAGATTGATTCAACTAAAAGCGAGATAAAGAAAAAAATTGAAAAAGGAGAATTGTGAGAAATAAAAGTATTGTTCTTTTTGTTTTAACGGTTTTTTCACTTTTGTACATCGAAGGGTGTGCGCCTTCAAAACCAATTATGCAAGAGCGGACCTTTTCACCGGACAGATTAATAAAACGTCTTGAAGCCAACAGAAGAAAAATAAAAAACTTTTCCGGTACAGGAACTATCAGCATTAAGACTTCTGAACTTGATACAAAAAGCAATTTTAAGGTTGAGATCAAAAAACCTGATTCTGTAAAAGTCTCCTTCTTCGGTCCGTTCGGAATTGATCTTGCTTCTGCTCTTTTAACTCAGAAAGATTTTATGTTTTATGATGCTATCAACAACACAGTTTATAAAGGGAAACAAAGACCCGGTGTGATGAAAGAAATACTTAAAGTAAATATTTTGTACGATGATTTAATAGATCTGGCAACCGGTTCCATAAATCTAACCGATAAGCTGCAGAGTGAACCAAACTCCTCGGAATTTGTGGATGATTTATTAAAACTCACCTATGCGGACTCATTGAACGGGAAGACGAATTCATACCTGATACAGAACGATGAATTGGAGATCAAACAATATCTTCAAAATAATTTGAAAGGTAAAAATTTACTCGATGCAAAATTTTCCAGTTTCAGAAAATTTGACAAGATTCCAATCCCCGGAGAAATTAATTTCAACGACATTGCCAACAATCAAAAAATTAAAATTGAATACCGCAAAATTGAGATCAATAGTGAAATCGGAAATCTAAAATTAGAACTGCCAAGCGATGCAAAAATCATTGAGTGGTAAATATTTTTTTATTTGTTTCATTGTTGCTGCTTCTATCCTTCAAGGACAGACCAAAGATACAATCCGGTTGAAAAGTCAAGAGCTTGATAAAGTTAAGAAGGAAATTTCCGCTCTAGAAAAAGAACTTCAGTCTAAAACTAAAAAAGAAAGAGAATCTCTAAAAGCACTTGAAAATATTAACCGGCAGAATCTTTTATTGAATAAACTGGTTAATGACCTTCACACAGAGGAAAAACAAAAAGGGGAAGCAATTCAGCAGATTGAAAATGAGATTGCAAAAGTAGAAAGCCACACCAATGAGCTAAAAGAAAAATATGCGCGTTATATTGTATGGCTTTATAAGAATCGCGGACTCTCTATATGGCGTTTTATTTTTGATTCCGATTCTTTTAACCAGGTTATTAACCGTTACAGGTACCTGAGATATATTTCCAACCAAAACAAAATGACTTTAGACCAGCTTGATTCCAGTAAAATTGAGTTACGCATGCTTAAAAATGATTTGGAAGGTGAAAGGAGAGAAAAAGAAAATTTAGCAAAGCAAAAAATGAACGAACAGAAAAATTTACGACAGAAAGAATCCGAGAAAAAAGAATTACTTACTGTTTTGAAGAAAGATCAAAAAATTATTACCCAAGAGATTGCATCTAAGAGGATGGCAGAAATCACTATCAAAAATTTGATTGCAAAGCTGATAGAGGTTGACCGCGAACGAAGGGCAAAGATGCATGAACAAAAAGCAACTGATAAAAAAAGTTTAGCGTACAAAAAAAATATTCAGATGTTTGATTATAGCGGATTTGAAAATTTTGCGGAGCTGCGCGGTAAACTTGGCTGGCCTATCCATGAAGGAAAGATCGTTCGCATGTTTGGAGAAAATAAAAATGAACGCCTTAAAACAGTTACCTTAAATTATGGAATAGACATCGCCGTTAAAGGTGATGATAAAGTGCTTTCAGTTGCCGAAGGGATTGTCTCTGCAATTGATTGGCTTCCCGGTTACGGCAGCATTTTAATTATTACTCACCGCGATGATTTCAGAACTGTGTACGGACATGTTTCCAATATTTCCGTTAAGGAAGGTGAAAAAGTAAAAAGCGGAACAGCTATCGGAAAGGTTAACGAAAGTCTCGAGGGAAATATTCTTCACTTTGAAATTTGGAATGAACGCAATTACCAAAATCCGGAAGTTTGGCTGGCACGAGGAGGAAAATAAGAGGCGAGATGCTAGAAGTAAGAGGAGAATAGTAATTTGAATTGATGATAATTTTATTTTTTTGCTACAAATTATCACAAGGACAATAACAACCCAGGAAAATATATGAACATTTTTAATATGCTTGCTTTTATTGCTGCTGCAATAATTCTCTCATTGGGAATAAGGAGATTATTAATTACGTTGAAAAGAAATATATTTGTGGAGGAAAACCGTTTGATAGACAAAAAGCTTTTATGCTAACAATTGTCGCGGTTGCAATACTTATTCTTAAGGGTGTCTTTCTATAAGGAGTTTCTCAACTGAGATGGATCACTCTATTACCGATGGGAAATAAAAATCTAGCTAAATATTCTCTTCTAAAAATTTCATTAGTTCATTAACAGTTTCAAAAACAAAATCACTATTCATTTCCAATACTTTTTCTCTTGCGTAACTATCCCATACAACAGAAGCAATTTTAACTCCGGCACTTCTTGCCGCAAGAACATCTGCCGGTGCGTCGCCAATCATTAAAACTTTTTCGGGATTCAAATTGAATTTTTTTACAAAGACATCAATTCCCTCCGGAGAAGGTTTATGGTCTACAACATCATCACCGGTTACGATCATATCGAACAGATCAATGATTCCGATTTTCTGTAAAGTGATGATTGAAGAATCGCGTCCCTTACCGGTGTAAATTGATAAAGGGATATTTTTCGATTTGATGAACTCAAGAACTTCTTTTATACCGGGATATACATCTGCCATTAGATGATGCTTGGCTTCGTAGAAATCCATATAATCTTTTCGCGCTTCATCATAATTTTCATTCATAAATTCTTTCAATATCACATCTTCAGTTGGTCCGAAAAGTGAAATTATCTCTTCATCGGTCACTTTTTTATTAAGATATTTTTCTGTTACATGTCTAAATGTTGCAAAGATAAGTTCATTTGTTGATGTGAGTGTGCCGTCTATGTCGAATATTATACCTTCAAAATTTCGCAAGTTATTACCTTATCCCAAAGATTAGAATTGTTCCGGAAGAAGTGGCAGTTAGAAACCTATCATTACTTATCAGTAGAAAAGTAGTAATACTGGTTTCGCCAAAATCGAAAATTTTCTCTTCCTTAAATTTTTTGTCCAGAGCAAATATGGACCCGTTGTTCGTATAATAGATTTTATCTTTGTAACTAACCGGCTGAATTCTTGATGAATCGAAAGAATCACCCCGTTTTAATTGTCTTGTGACGATTCCTTTCTCGGTTGAGATGACTAAAAATCTTTTATCATCAGTCTTGGCAAAAAGATTTTTTCTATCATTTGATAGTGCAATCGAGGGAAGAATTTTTATTTTTTCACTTTTCCAGATCAGTTTACCCAGCAAAAGATCTAGGCAATAAAGTTGAGAATCTTTCGTAACGGCAAAAACTTTTTCCCCATCGCATACAATTTTTGCTTCTGAGAAATCGGTTGTCTCTGTTTCTTTCCATCGCCAGTTCAATAATCCGTTCCGTGCGTCAATAGAATATAAATATCCGTCAGAGCCGGCAAACAATACTTTGTTTTGAATGACCAGTGGAGGATAAATAATTTTTCCGTGTGAATCGTTATTCCGCCAATATTCTTGTAGAGTTTCAAGATCAAGACAGTAAATGATTCCGGATGATGTTCCAAATAGTATTGCAGTTTTGGAAGGCGATTGTTTCGGTAAAAACAATTCCTTATCACCTTCATATTGCATTGCGGTTAAATCTGTTGTAAGAGTATCATCTATTCCCAGCGATTGAATCTGTTCTCCCGTATGTGCAATTAAAGAAACAATTTCTCCGTTGACTGTCCCAATTGCTATTTGCCCGTCTGTAACTAATGGTCCGGTTACTATCTCCGAGGGCATGTTATGCCGCCAGACAACATTACCTGTCGTATCAAAGCATGTTACAACTCCGGGTTTTTCACAAGTGAAAATTTTATTTTCCCAAAGAAAATGACTTACGCCAATAAAAGATTTCAGTTCAATCTTTGTGTAAATGTCAATTGATGTTTCGGGAGCGCTTTCTTTTTCCTTATTCTGTGCAATCGAATTCGTGAGTCCGACTAAAAGTAATATTATGACTAATAATTTTTTCATATCAAATTTTTTCCGGCACAAAATTAATAAAAAGAGGGATGACTTACTTTGACATCTGCTTAATTGTCATACCATCATCATTTTTTATATATTTGCGCACTAAAAATTGAGAAACATGATACACATCCGCAATTTCTGCATAATTGCACATATAGATCACGGTAAATCTACAATCGCCGATTGTTTACTTGAGTATACTCACACCATCTCCAAACGTGAAGCAAAAGAACAATTGCTGGATAGTCTTGACCTGGAACGCGAACGCGGAATAACTATTAAATCTCATGCGATACAGATGAAATATATCGCAAAGGATGAAATCGAGTACACTCTGAATTTGATTGATACTCCGGGACATGTAGACTTTTCATATGAAGTATCCCGCTCGCTTGCCGCTTGTGAAGGCGCAATACTTGTAGTTGATGCCGCTCAGGGTGTAGAAGCACAAACAATCAGTAATCTTTATATGGCAATTGATGCCGGACTTGAAATAATTCCGGTTATAAATAAAATTGACTTGCCAAGTGCTATGGTGGATGTTGTTCAAAAACAAATTATTGATTTGATCGGATGTAAAAGCGAAGATATAATTTTGGTAAGTGCCAAAGAAAGAATTGGTATTGAAGAGATGTTAGAAGCGATTGTTCTAAGGATCGCTCCGCCGTCTGGAGATGAAAACGCTCCGCTTCAGGCACTTGTATTCGACTCCATCTTTGATTCTTACCGCGGTGCAGTTGCATACGTTCGTCTTTTCAATGGAGTTATAAAAGAAAAAGATGAAATAAAATTTTTTGTGAATGATAAAAAATATCTTGCAGAGGAAGTTGGAACGTTACGACTTGGAAGAATTCGCACCGGCGAATTGCGAGCCGGCAATGTTGGATATTTAATTCCCGGCGTTAAAGATGTTCACGATGCAAAAGTGGGAGATACGGTTACACATATCCGCAACGGTGCAGAGAAAGCACTACCTGGATATAAAGAAATAAAACCGATGGTCTTCAGCGGTCTTTATCCAACAAGTTCCGATGATTACGAAAATCTACGCGAAGCATTGGAAAAGTTTCGTCTCAATGATTCTGCATTAAGCTATTCTCCCGAAACATCTGCCGCACTTGGTTTTGGTTTCCGATGCGGATTTCTCGGCATGCTTCATATGGAAATTGTTCAGGAACGGCTTGAACGTGAATATGATCAGTCAATCGTTACAACTCTTCCTAACGTTGAATATTGGGTTTTCAAGAAAAATGGAGATAAAGTAATTGTTGATAATCCTTCCGATATGCCGGCAGTAGGAGATATAGAACATGTTGAAGAACCGTATGTGAAAGCACAAATAGTTACTCCGAGCGAATATGTTGGGAACTTAATGCAGCTTGCGATTGAAAAAAGAGGTGTATATAAGAACACAACGTATATTGATCCGACCCGTGCCGATATTGAATTTGAGTTTCCGCTTGCGGAAATTATTTTTGATTTTTATGATAAACTAAAATCCATCTCGCGCGGTTATGCTTCATTCGATTATGAATTTACCGGCTATCGGGAATCTGACTTAGTCAAAATTGATATTCTCTTGAACGGTGAAAAAGTTGACGCGCTTTCAATTATCTGCCATGAAAAGAAGTCTTTTGTGTGGGGACAGAAAGTATGCACCAAGCTTAAAGACCTAATTCCAAGACAGATGTTTGAGATTGCAATTCAAGCTGCAATTGGGTCTAAAGTTGTATCGCGGACAACTGTAAAAGCGATGCGTAAAAATGTATTGGCAAAATGTTACGGCGGCGATATTACCAGAAAGCGGAAACTCCTTGAGAAACAGAAAGAAGGTAAGAAAAGGATGAAGCAAGTAGGCAACGTGGAAATTCCTCAAGAAGCATTTTTAGCAGTATTACAGATTGATGATTGATATTTTATCTTGCTCTTGCTCATGATCTTACTCAATAACAAGAGTTTAAAAACAAAATTAATAAACCAGTACGCATAGAAATTTAAAGAAGGGAACATGGCGCTGTTAAAAGAAGAAAAAAAAGAACAATCCAAAGAGAAAAAAAATCCGGTTATGAAAACATCAAAGCAAAAATTTTGGGAGTTTTGGAAGAATCTATTATTCGCCGCAGTAGCCGCATTCCTAATTAAAACATTTTTCATAGAAACATCGCGCGTTCCAACCGGCTCTATGGAAAAAACAATTTGGGTCGGTGATTTTCTCTTTGTTAATAAATTTGTATATGGTGCCTCTTCACCAAGGAATATTCCATTCACAAATATTTCTTTGCCATATTTCCAAATGCCCGCTATTAGCGAACCCAAACGGGGAGATATTGTTGTTTTTGAATTCCCCGGCTCGAAGGATGAATTAGTTCCGCCCGAGATAAGCAATTATGTTAAAAGATGCATAGGAATTCCCGGCGACACAATTGAGATAGTTGACAAAGTTGTTTTCGTTAACGGAAAAGAAGCGCCGCGCGCTCCGCAAATTCAATATGTAAATAATTATGTTACTCCAAAAGGGATTCCTAATTCCGGTATCTTTCCTAAAGGAAGCAATTTTAATGAAGACAATTATGGTCCTCTTGTCGTTCCGAAAAAAGGAGATGTGATAAAACTAACACTGGATAACATCGAACAATGGCGCACAATTATAGACCGTGAATTTGGAATGCGCGTTGTTGCTGTTGAAGGTGATAAAATAATGATTGAAGGCAAGCCGGTTAATTCATACACATTGAAACAAGATTATTTTTTCATGATGGGAGACAACCGGGACGACAGTTTGGATAGCCGCTTTTGGGGATTTGTTCGGCGCGATAAAGTTGTGGGAGAGGCGCTTATGATCTATTGGTCATGGGATCCGAGCATTCCATTCTCGGATTTCTTTAATCTATTAGGTACAGTTAGGTTAGGGAGAATTGCAAAATTAGTCCATTGAGTTTTAGCAGATAAATCTTTAAATCGAAGTGCGGATCGGGAAAAATTGTTTTTTCATTTCGCACTTTTTTATTTATTACATTGTTAAAAAGATAAATTCATTCTTCTTAGAGGATTAAATGAAAAAAATCGTCTTTTTGTTTATTCTTATATCAGTCTCGCTCACAGCAGCCCAAACAAAATATCTGATCTATTTCAAAGATAAAGGAGTATCACCGGCGGCTTCGCTTCATAAATCTTCTGCGCTCTTTAAGATTGCCGAGAAAGAACTTTCACCTCAAGCTATAGAAAGAAGAAAGCAGGTTATGGGTGAGGATAATTATGTCACATACGAAGATATTCCTTTAAACGAAAATTATACTAATCAAATTAAACAGCTCGGGATTAAAATTGAGAACAAATTAAAATGGTTCAATGCGGTTAGTTGTTACTTGACCGATGCTCAAATAAATCAATTAAAAAGTTTATCGTTTATAGATAGAGTCGAAAGAGTTCGTGTGTTCAAATCAAGGACGAATGAAAATCAATTAATCAATGAGAATAACAGTATCCGGCAATTAAATAAAATTACCTCGCCGACTTCTTTGAACTATGGACCTTCTCTTACACAAAACGCACTTTCAGATATTCCAGTTGTGCATGATTTGGGAATAACCGGAAAAGGAGTTTATGTTGGAATTCTTGATAACGGATTTAACTGGAAGATTAATCATTCCCTACAAAATTTAATAGTTGAGAAAGAACATGATTACGTCCAGAGTGATAATGATGTTAGTAATCTCAATGGACATGGAACCGCGGTGTTTTCTTTGATGGCAGGATTTGATCCAGGCAATTTAATTGGTCCGGCATACGAAGCAAGGTTCTTTTTAGCAAGGACAGAAAATGATGCCAGTGAATCTAAAATAGAAGAAGATAACTATGCTGCCGCACTCCAGGATATGGAAAATGCGGGAGTTCAAATTACAAGCAGTTCTTTAGGTTATAATATTTTTGATACTATTTCTACATCATACACATTTAAAGATATGAATGGTAATACCACAATATCCGCAAAAGCCTTAAATCTTGCGTTCAATTTTGGTGTCTCCACTTTTACCGCAGCCGGTAATGAAAGAGGAAATAGCTGGAACCACATTATTACTCCTGCAGATGCATTTAATGTAATTACGATTGGTTCAGTGAACTCAGATAAATCCTTAGCATTTTATAGCAGTCCAGGCCCAACTTATGATGGTAGAATTAAACCTGAGGTCTGTGCAATGGGAACATATCCTTATCATGCTGATGGGGTAGGATATAGTACTTCCGGTTATGGAACATCATACGCAACACCAATAGCTGCGGGCATAGCCGCATTACTCAAATCAGCGTGGCCTCATTTAACAAATGTTCAGATTAGAAAAATATTTCTTGAATGTGGAGATAATACTGCCGCTCCCAACAATGATAGAGGATATGGTTTGATCTCTGCAAAGAAGGCGGTTTCTTATCCAAATTTAGAAAAAGTTGGTGATCAATATAAAATTCATAAAATGTTTTTTGACAGCAATGGAATTGATTCTTCATCAGTAATGATGATTATCAATATCCCCAATTATTTCGCGTGGGATCCTGTCATTGTAAGTTTATCTTATGACGGTTCCTTGAAATACAGTTATACTTTTTCAAGTCTGCCGACTGGATATCAAATAGAAATTCAGTTTTCCTATAAAACAAAAAGTGGGGTCACTGTACACGAACCAGCTAGTGGTAGTTATAAGTTTTATTGGGGTGATCTAAATATCGATCACCTTACTTTTGCAAAAGAAGAAAATGAAATTCCGACTGAATTCAATCTCTTACAAAACTATCCGAATCCATTCAATCCTTCAACAATTATAAGTTATCAGTTATCGGTTACTGGTTTTGTAACACTGAAAATTTATGACGTGCTCGGTAGAGAAATAACAACTCTGGTGAATGAGTTTCAACTACCCGGAACTTATAACTCTACATTCTCCATTCTGCACTCTGCACTCTCAAGCGGTGTTTACTTTTACCGTTTGCAAGCTGGAGATTTTGTTCAGACAAAAAAAATGATGCTTTTAAAATAACTTTGTAAACATAACAGATGTCAAACATTCTTTATGAAAAACAACTTGCTTATTTATCGTCGTTAAGAAATCCACCGGATGCACTTCTCAAAGAGATGGAAGAATTTGCTCTTGAGAAAAAGATTCCAATACTTGACTGGAAAGCAGCTGAGTTTCTCGAAGAACTTGTTCTCATCCATCGCCCTAAAAGAGTTTTAGAAATTGGAACTGCAATTGCATATTCGTCAATAAGAATTGCAAGACACTTGCGTAAAAAGGCATTGTTAGATACTATTGAAAAAAGTAAAAATAACATTACACTTGCAACAGAATTCATTCAGCGTGCTAAACTTAATTCATCCATCAACATTCTTGAAGGAGATGCCTTAGAAATTATGCCTGCACTTGAAAAAAAATATGATCTTATCTTCCTGGATGCAGATAAGGAAGACTACGAAAAACTTTTTTATTACTCTTTAATGCTGCTTAAGAAACATGGTGTACTATTTATTGATAATCTTCTTTGGCATGGTTATGCTGCCGCCAGAACAGTGCCAGCTTCTTTTAGTAAATCAACAAAAATTATACGCGAGTTCAATAAGCTGTTCATCAGCCAAACTTCTTTAAGGACAACTATTCTTCCTATTGGCGATGGAATTGGTTTAGGAGTGAAAGTTTAGAGATGGATATCGATTTCAATTTTACTACTAATAATATTTTAATAAAAGTTAATGAGCTTGCGGAAAAACATCTTCAGCACCGTGAAGATCTTGAACTGCTTATAGATACTGCAATTAAGCAAAATAAAATTTCTCTTCTGAAAGAATTATCTTTTCAAGCAAAATTTTCAAGTGGACTTCTACGTGTTGTTCAGAAAAAAGAGAGCACAATTGATGAGGCATATTTTCTTAAAGCTGTAGAGGAATATAAAAACAGTATTGAAAAGGTGAGAACAGTTTTGGAAGAACTCTTAAGTAATGGTTCAGAATTCATCAAGTCGGTCCTTACGGAAAAATATCTTCAGTTAAACCAGGTCAGTTTAGCAAATCTTAATTCTTTGTGTTCGGATTTGAGTTATCTTAAACTTTTTTTTAATGATTTGAAGAACCTCAACTCTTAGTCCTCGTTTAAAATAAAAAAGGATTTAAAGCAGAATGCCTTAAATCCTTTCTCTTCAGAATGATTTCACTGTCTCGGTTTTTTCAAAGTCTCGGCATATTTTTCAGCAACTTCTTGAACTGATTTGCTTGAAATAAGACTATAAATTTTATTCCTTAAATCAGCCCATTCATCATGTAAAGGACAAGGATATTCATCTGAACATTCTTTCAAGCCGGTAACGCATTTTAAATTAATCACTGGTCCTTCAACTCTCTCCACTATTTCAAGAATAGAACTCTTTTTAGCAAGTTCGGTGATCTTAAAGCCGCCGCCTCTACCTTTGAATGAGTCAACAAAGCCGTATTTAGCCATCCTCTGTAAAATTTTTGCAAGATAATGAGCAGGAATGTCTTCATTTTTTGCAATCTCAGAAGACATAATTAAGCTGTCTTTGGTTTGTCTAGCCAAGAACAATATTGCTCTTATTGCATATTCTCCGGTTTTGGTATAAATCATTTATGCCTCAGCATTTTATTAATATTTATTTTTCGTTTAAGAGACTTTAAGGTGCTTCTTATCTTAAAATCAAATTAAGTAAATAGGGACTCTTTGTCAAGATATGCAATTTCATAAAAAGAAACGTTCATTTTTTTCGATAGCAAAGCCGGTCGGTCTTATAAAAGGATATTTTATTATTTGATGATGACGATAATTCTGAAGAAAATTGATTTATGACTGAATAACGAATTAAGCAAATTAAAGTTGGTCTTGGTTCAAAAAGATGATTTCGAATTATTAGTTCATATTTTGAGATTAAATGATGAATTAAATTGGAGAATTCAAACTCATATTCAATTTCGATTTGCGCATGTAAAATTTTCTTTTCGGTTTTTGATGATTCTAAATTTTGAATAGCAGAATCATAATATGCTTTACCAAGAGGTCCAACACCAAGTTTTATTCCGCCATAGTAACGTATAACTACAGTTATCAGATCTGTGAGACCAAAATGAGTTTGTGCATTGAATATTCTCTTCCCGGCAGTTCCGTTTGGCTCACCATCATCCGAATATTTGAAAGAGCCGTCAACTAATTGATAAGAATAGCAGTGATGTGTGGCATCGTAGTATTTTTTTTTTAATGATGTTAAAAATAGTACTGCTTCTTCATCCGTTTCAATAGGTTTTGAAATTGAGATAAAAGTGGAACCTTTCTCCTTCAATTTGAATTCACTCTCTGAGGAGATGGTTTTTATCTGTTCCGGAAGTTTTGCCATAGATTATTCATCTCATTAAAAATTGATTTTCTAATCTGCATTGTTTACAATAACATTTTAAACTACGGAAATTTATCTAATTGCAGTCTCTAAATAAAATAATAATAAAAGGTGCCCGAGAACATAATCTCAAAAACATTGATTTAGAGATTCCTCGAGACGCGTTTATAGTAATTACCGGACTTTCCGGTTCGGGTAAGTCAACTCTTGCATTCAATACCATTTATGCCGAAGGGCAGCGCCGATATATTGAATCATTATCGGCTTATGCGCGTCAATTTCTTGGAGTGCTTGAAAAACCGGACGTTGATTTAATTGAAGGGTTGAGTCCCGCAATTTCAATCGAACAAAAATCTACTCATGGTAATCCGCGTTCTACGGTGGGAACTGTAACTGAAATTTACGATTATCTCCGTTTACTTTATGCACGGGTTGGAAAACCTCATTGTTACAATTGCGGCAGAGAAGTCGAGAAACAATCATCAGACCAAATTATTGATACAGCATTAGAAAAATTCAACGATCAACGCATTGTTGTTTTGGCTCCGGTAATTCGAGGCAGAAAAGGACATTACCGTGAGCTGTTCGCTGAAATTTTAGCAGATGGCTTCGTTCGTGTTCGTGTTGATGGTGAAACTTTCGAACTGAACGAATCATTAAAAGCAGATCGATACAAAGTTCACGATATTGAAATTGTAATTGACCGGATCAAAGTAAGTGAAAAATCCCGCAACAGAATTGCAGAATCTATTGAAGTTGCATTGAACTATGGAAACGGAAACGTAATTATTAATGATGGAACTGAAGATTATATTTACAGCCGTAACCTTGCATGTGCTTATTGCGGAATCGGTTTTCAGGAACTTGCACCTAATTCTTTTTCTTTCAATTCACCTTATGGATCATGTCCGGATTGTGATGGACTTGGAGAGAAGAAAGAACTCGATATCAATCTCATAATTCCCAATTGGGAAAAAACAATAAATGAAGAGGGAATTGCCGCTCTTGGAAAACCACGCACTGTATGGTTCTTCAACCAACTTGAAATTATTGCGCAAAAGTTTGGGTTTGACTATGACACTCCACTCGAAAAATTTTCCAAAGAACAAATTGATGTGCTGTTAAACGGAACCAAAGAAAAGATCCCTTTCACTTACACTTACGGTGGGGGAAGAACAGTAACTTATACTCACAAGTTTAACGGTGTAATAAATTATATAAAACATTATTACAATAACACTTCTTCAAACAAAATACGGGAGTGGGCAGAATCTTTTATGAATACAGCCACTTGTTCAACATGCAACGGCGGCAGACTCAAAAAAGAATCGCTTTCGGTAACATTAAACAATCTTAACATTGCAAAATCAACATCACTATCTATTGAGAGGGCAATAAAATTTTTCTCTACCTTGAAACTAACATCTCGGGAAGGAATAATCGCACATCAAATTTTAAAAGAAATTAATTCTCGCTTGGAATTTTTATTGAATGTTGGTCTTGAT
>JAJYXU010000111.1 GCA_021801605.1 Bacteroidota bacterium | reverse complement strand
AATGAAAAACCTGTCGATGCATTTCCAGCTGTAAGTTGGACTTCACCAGATGAATTTAATTTCTGGAGTGGAAAAACATATTATTCGTTTAATACGAAATATAAAAAGCTTTCTAAAATTAATGGTATAATAGGTAACGCTGAAAATCTTACTGTTTCTCCTAACAAAAAATTAATAGCATATACTGATCACAACAATTTATTTCTAAGTCTCAATGAAGAAAGAAATATTCAAATTACTTTTGATAAGGATTCCAACATTGTTAACGGTCAATCAGTTCATCGTGATGAGTTTGGAATCAACGGAGGAATTTTCTGGTCTCCTAATAATAATTTTATAGCGTTCTATCACATGGATCAAACAATGGTATCCGACTACCCATTAGTTGAGCTTACAACAACTCCCGCACATTTAAGGAATATCAAATACCCAATGACCGGTCAAACAAGTCATCAAGTCAAAGTTGGCATATACGAAATTAAGACTGGGAAAACAGTTTGGCTAAATACAGGAGAGCCGCTCGATCAATATTTAACATCGCTAACTTGGTCTCCGGATGAAAAATATTTTTTTATAGCTCATCTAAACCGTGATCAGAATGATATGCGATTGATAAAATATGATGTCTCTACAGGAAATCAAATCAAAGTGTTGTTCGAAGAAAAGAATGACAAATATGTTGAACCGTTAAATCCTCTAACTTTTATACCCAACTCAAATAATAAATTTATCTGGCAATCACAGAGAAACGGCTATAATCATCTTTACCTCTATGACACTGAAGGAAATTTGATCCGTCAAGTGACTGATGGTAAATGGGTTGTTCTTTCTTTTAACGGTTTCGATAAATTGGGCAAAAATATTTTTATCACTTCAACAAAAGAATCTCCGTTAGAAAGACATTACTACCGTGTTAATCTTGAAAATGGTAAAATGGATCGTCTTACAAAAGAAGGCGGAGTACATTCTGTTTCAGCCAGTTCTAGTTCGGATTATTTTATTGATTCATACACAAATGTTACAACTCCGCGTGTTTTAAATCTTATTGATAAAAAAGGATTACAAATTAGAAATCTTCTTACATCCGATAATCCGATCAAAGATTTTAAGTTGGGTGAGACAAAAATATTCAGTATAAAAAATGAAGAAGGAACTGAATTATTTTGTAGAATGATTACTCCTCCGAATTTTGATCAAACCAAAAAATATCCGGTGATAGTTTACGTTTATGGCGGACCGCATGATCAAGAAATTACAAATAGTTTCGGTTCAGGCAGATACTTTCTCTGGTTCTATATGATGGCTCAAAAAGGTTATATCATTTTCACTCTTGATAATCGTGGTTCGGCAAATAGAGGTCTCGAATTTGAACAGGCAACTTTCCGTCACCTTGGAACTGTGGAAGTGAAAGACCAATTGACCGGTGTGAATTATTTAAAGTCTCTCCCCTACGTTGACGGGAACCGTTTTGGAGTTTATGGTTGGAGCTACGGCGGATTCATGACGACATCATTGATGTTGAGAACAAATAATACATTCAAAGTTGGTGCATGCGGCGGTGCAGTTATAGACTGGAAATTTTATGAGGTTATGTATGGTGAACGATATATGGATACTCCTCAGTCAAATCCAGATGGATATAAAGAATCAAGTCTGCTGAATTACGTTGATAATTTAAAAGGAAAATTATTATTAGTACATGGTACAAGCGATCCGACAGTAGTTTGGCAGAATACACTTTCATTTGCAAAGAAATGCGCCGAATTAAATAAACCTCTGGATTATTACCCGTATGTAGGACAACCACATGGAGTTGAAGGAAAAGATGCTTTGCATCTTTATACAAAAATCACCAACTATTTCCTGGATAATTTGTGATCTGTATACTTAATTTGACAGCAGAGAGTTTAAAATGCTCTCTGCCAGTTTCAACTCTACAATAAAATGGTTATTTTCATAACCACTAAAATAAAATTGAAAAATAGAGAAGCAGATTGACCGACAGTACGCTTGAATTATTAGATAGAATAAATGAACTGAATGAATACGCTCGGCGCGGAGATGAATTTTTACCCGATGAGATATGCAATTTTCTTGCAAAAGGTTTTGATCTGAGTGCAGTTGTTCTTTCTAATATTAATGAGAGTGGTTCATTAGAAGTAATTGGAAAATCTGCAAGTGTCAGAAAAACACATCGTAAAGGATCCATTTTTAAATGTGAAGCATGTAATCTGACTAGCCAAAAGGTCAAATACTCACTTAATTTTGATACAAGATGCAGCGTTCAAATTTCCGATAACATACTTTTTGAAGCATGTTTTCCGCTCGAAATTTCAGCAAACTCAAAAATGTTGATAAAAGTTGCATGGAAATCTGCTTCTTCTCAAAATGATATTAACTCAATAGAAAAAATTCTGCGTTTAATATCATCTGTACTAATGATTTGGATTGAGAGGCAAGGCGGAACGGGCAATCATAAAAATTCACTTTCTAAAATTGTAGCTGAAACTTCTAATGAACTTAAATCAGGGTCAAATTCTATCATTGGTCTTACGTCTATACTTGCAAACCAAAATTTAACCTCATCACAGATTGAATACATCGCAAGTATTAAAAAGAATGCTCAGAATGTCTTACTAAACATAAACGATTTAAGCGAACTCTCGAGAATTGAATTAAAAAATATTATGAAAAACCTTAAAAAGATTGATTTAGGCGTTTTTATAAATGATATTGTAAATATTTTCAGAAGCAGAATAGGTAATCGGGATGTAAAATTTGTGGTTTCTACCGATAATAAACTTAGCAATCCGGTAAGTTTAGATGATCAAAAGCTTCGGTATGTTATAAGCACTCTTTTGTTCGTTTCAACTACATTAACGTTACATGGCGAAATTGTAATAAATGTTTCAGTTACAAATGATGGTAAGATACAGTTTTTGATTTATGATTCTGGCAAAGCATTCGGCAGTGATACAATTGAAAATATTTTTGAACCGTTTGTTTTATCAAAGATGGAAGATTTTAAGAATTCTTCCATTACGGGACTAAGTTTTACTTTAGTTAAAAAATATATTGACTATTTAGGCGGGGAAATTTCAGCTTCAAGTACTGCTGGAAAAGGTAATTCTTTTACATTCACTATTAGTGGAGAAATGATGTCGAATTTAGAAAATAGTATCGCACAATTACCAAAACCGACTACTAAAAATCGTGTGCTTGTAATAGAGGATGATTATGCAACTTCTAAACTGCTGAACAATTATTTGACTAAGTGGGGATACGATCCGATAATAGTAAGTACAGAAGAGCAAGCATTCAATTTGATTAATAACGAGCAGTTACTTGCAATTATTTTAGATATCGAGCTTCCTAATCTTAATGGTCTTGAACTTCTGAAAAAAATTCATGAGCATCATAATGTAAAAAACACACCGGTAATAGTCTGCTCGGTTGAACCTGAACAGCAAAAAGCATTTATGATGGGAGCTGTGGAATATTTTATTAAACCGATCAACTACAATTATCTTGTTGAAGTTCTTACAAATTACAAACTCAGAAAAAATTCTAAAATACTATGTGTGGATGATGACCTACCAACACTAAATTTGGTAAAGCAGGCAATTGAATCCGTTGGCTTTATAGCCATTGCCGAAAATATTTCTGCTAATGTGATGGATTCAATCAAAGATCAAGATATTGACCTTGCAATTGTTGACCTTGATATGCCCTACCCTAACGGTTTTGAATTGATTAAGATGATTAAGTCAGAGAAAAAATTTGCCAACCTTCCAATTATTATTTATACGGGCAAAGAGAATTACAAGGAAGACCTTTTTAAGATAGAAGGATTGTTCGAAGAACTTTTAGATAAACGTTCAACCAACATTGAAGACCTTGCGGACACAATCAGCGCAATGATTAACCGTTATGAAACTCCCCCGCCGCAAGAAGAAGTAATGGCTAAAGATAACGTAATAAAAATATTGCTCGCTGAAGATTATAAACACTCCCAGATAATTGTAACCCGTCTTCTAAAGAAAAATAGTTTTGAAAATATTGTTGTTGTAGAAAACGGTGAAGATGCAGTTAGAATGGTACGAGAAGAAAAATTTGACCTTATCTTGATGGATATGCAGATGCCGGTTATGAATGGATTTGAAGCAACTGAAAAAATTAGAGAGTTATTAGAATATAGAGACGTTCCAATCATTGCATTAACCGCTTTCGCCATGAAAGGTGACCGCGAAAAATGCCTTGAAGTTGGCGCCACAGATTATATTCCTAAACCGATTGACTCTAAAGAATTTATAGAAAAGGTTAAATACTATACCAAAACTCTAGTATAATTTGATTCATCTGATTTGAATTTATTTTTTAGAAAGTCCCGCATTTATGGGACTTTTTAATTATGCAGAATCCAAAATCAAGTTTTCTTATATTTGCCGCAGCTTAAAATCATTCCGGAGTTATTTTTGGGAAATATTCGTGTTCGTTTCGCACCAAGTCCTACAGGATATCTGCATGTAGGGGGATTGCGCACTGCTTTATATAATTATCTTTTCGCACGGAAAAACAGGGGTCAATTTATTCTAAGAATAGAAGATACAGACCGTAACCGCTTTGTTGAAGGTGCTGCTGAAAATTTGATTGAAGCGCTCAAATGGTGCGGTCTCCAATTTGATGAGGGACCAGATATTGGAGGTACTTTTGGCCCTTACATGCAATCACAAAGACTTGATATTTACCAAAAGTATGTTCAAGAACTAATATCACATGGAGTTGCATATTATTGCTTTTGTTCAACACAGCGCCTTGAAGCATTAAAAGAAGAACAGCAGAAACAAAAACTGCTGCAAGCTAAGTACGATAAACATTGCCTCGCACTAAGTAAAAAGGAAGTTGAAGAAAAACTAGCTAACAAAGATTCATTCGTTATCAGACTTAATGTTGAACCGAATCATAGAATTATTTTTGATGATATTGTTCGAGGAAGAGTTGAATTTGACAGTAATAATGTTGATGACCAGGTTTTAATTAAAAGCGATGGGTATCCAACTTATCATCTTGCCAATGTAGTAGATGATCATTTAATGCAGATTAGTCATGTAATTCGCGGTGAAGAATGGCTCTCATCTACTCCTAAACATGTTTTGTTGTATGATTCATTTAAGTGGAAACGACCGGTATTTGCTCATCTTCCATTATTGTTAAACCCGGATCGCTCAAAGCTAAGCAAAAGACAAGGCGATGTTGCAGTTGAAGATTATCGTACAAAAGGATTTTTAAAAGAAGCGCTTGTAAACTTCGTAGCTTTACTTGGCTGGAACGCAGGTGATGATCAAGAATTTTATTATATGGAAGAATTGATAGAAAAATTTACTCTTGAACGTGTTAACAAGTCAGGTGCCGTTTTTGATCTTGAAAAATTAAACTGGTTGAATGCGGAACATCTACGTAAAAAATCCAACGAAGATATTCTTATTTTGCTCAAACAAGAAATTCACCATTCTCAATTCTCAACCTTGCCTGCCGGCAGGCAGGTTCTCAATTACAGTGATTCATACTTGCTTCAGGTTATTGCTGCAATGAAAGAGCGTGTCTCTTTTGTAAAAGAATATCTAACTAAATCACCATACTTCTTTGAACCGCCAAAAGAATTCGAAGAAACAGCTGTTCAGAAAAACTGGAAGCCTGAAACTCCGGCTCAACTTAAAAAATTGTCTAACGAATTCAACCTTCTTGTTGCAAATCCTGCTAAAGAAGATTACGAACACGCTCTTCATAAAGTTGCAGAAGAATTAAATGTGGGAAAGGGAAAATTAATTCATCCGCTACGCTTAGCTGTTTCTGGAATGAGTACTGGTCCGGGTGTATTTGATATTGTTGTTATTCTTGGAAAAGAGGAAACAATTTCGAGAATAAATAAAGCTTTGGAGATAATAAAAACTTCCTAAGAAGCATCTCTAATTTTTAACGGATAACTTGCCGTAAATGTAGTCCCTTCCTCTTTTGAAGATATAAAATTGATAACACCTTTTAAATACATTTCAGTTAGGAATTTCATGCTGTATAATCCTAAACCTCGTCCGGCTCCCTTTGTTGATACAGAACGATTGAAAAGTTGTAACTGAATGTCTTTAGGTATATATGAAGAATTATGTACGCTGAATGTTACCATGTTATTTTTTAAACCGCAGTGTAGATCAATCGTATCATTTTCATTCGAAGCTTCGATGGCATTCTTTAGCATATTGTTCAAGACTCTTCCTAAAACCGTTTCATCACTTTCAAAATAAATGTTCTCACTTTTAGTAGAAACGTTAAAAGTTCTTTTGTTCAACAAATCGGCACGGTTGAAATAATTGCAAATGCTCTCCAGAAAATCTAATGATCCGATCTCAGTGATTCTTAGATTTATTTTACTTTTATCTGATGTAAGAAGATGTTTATGAGTTTGTATCTCGTCAACAATGCGGTTTGAAATGCTGGACACAATCTCTAAATATTGTTTTGTTTCTGGATTCTTAATGCTTTCTGGATCTATCAGTTCAATGAAATTAATTAGATTGCCGGCAGTATTTATAATATCATGAAAAAATATCCGCTCTATCTGTTTACGTTCGGTTATATCCTCAAATAATCCAACACCGCCATTGATAATTCCACCTTCTAAAATAATAGGAGCAAAATTGATGCGTACCGGTGTTATCTTTCCGGAAATTTTGGAAACAATATCGCCTTCATAATGTCCGATTGTACCGGAAAGTGTATTTTCAATAGCAGAGACAAGGTGACTATCAATTACATCTGTAAGAGACTCCCCTATTATTTTTTCTTTTGCTAAATCTATGATCGAAATAAAATTTTCGTTGCAAGTTGTAATCTTACCGTGCGAATCAAAATGTAATATGCCCAACGGAACATTTGAAAATAACAATCTGTACTTCTCTTCACTTTCACGCAAGGCATCCCGTGTTAATTTTAAGTCGGAAATAAGCTGAGCTATTGTATCAAGTTCTTGAATGGTTTCAGGATTCAATTCAATATCTGAATTGATAATTTCTTTAACATTAGCAGAGGTAATATTCCCCAGAGATTTATTAAGCATAATATTTTTTATTTATTATAAAAAATGATACGGCACCGGGTTCGTATCTTTATTTAATTTGTTTTACCCCAGCTATCTTTCAATGTAACGGTTCTGTTGAATACCAATTTCTCATTTGTCGTAAATTTTGTATCAACACAAAAATATCCATGCCGCTCAAATTGAAATCTGCTTCCGGGTTTAGAATTTTTTAAAAATGGTTCTATCAGAGCATTATCTAATATTTCCAAAGAGTTTGGATTTAGAAATTCTAAAAAACCTTTCTCTTTATCAGCATCTGGCGCTTCTACAGTAAAAAGACGGTCGTATAAACGAATTTCCGCTTTAAGTGCGTGCCTTGCAGAAATCCAGTGAATTGTTCCCTTCACTTTCTTTTTACTGGTACCGGTTCCGCTTCTTGTATCAGGATCATAAGTGCAGCGCAGTTCAACAACTTCTCCTTCATTGTTCTTTATAACATCTTCGCATTTTATAATGTAAGCGTAGCGTAAACGCACCTCTCCGCCGGGCACTAAACGATGAAATCCTTTCGGTGGATTTTCCATAAAGTCTGTTCGCTCAATATAAATTTCATTTGTAAAAGGAATCTTACGTGTTCCCATTGCGGGATCTTCAGGATTATTAACTCCTTCAAGATCTTCATCCCCAATATAATTTGTTATAACTACTTTTAAAGGTCGCAGAACAGCCATTGCACGTTGAGCATGCTTGTTTAAGTCATCCCGTATTGCGTATTCAAGCAGAGCGATATCAGTAAGAGCATCCCGCTTGGCAACTCCTATAATCTCTGCAAAATTTCTAATTGATTCAGGTGTATATCCTCTTCTTCTGAATCCGCTGACAGTCGGCATTCTTGGATCGTCCCAGCCGTCAACATAATTTTCTTTTACAAGCTGTAAAAGTTTTCGTTTGCTCATCACCGTGTAGCTTAGGTTGAGCCGCGCAAATTCAATCTGCTGTGGATGATGAATTCCAAGTTCATCAAGAAACCAATCGTAAAGCGGTCTGTGATTTTCAAATTCCAGTGTACATATAGAGTGAGTTATTCCTTCGATCGAATCTTCTAATCCGTGTGCCCAATCGTATGTGGGATAAATACACCATTTGTTGCCCTGACGATGATGTTCATCGTGGACAATGCGGTACATGATTGGATCGCGCATATTGAAATTTGGCGAAGCCATATCAATTTTTGCGCGTAAAGTTTTAGAGCCGTTCAGGAATTCTCCTTTACGCATCCGTTCAAATAGATCAAGATTTTCTTCAACGCTTCTGTTCCGGTGAGGAGATTCTTTACCAGGTTCGGTTAAATTCCCACGTGTAGAACGAATTTCGTCAGAATTAAGATCATCAACATATGCCTTCCCTTTTTTGATTAATTCAACAGCCCATTTATACATCTGCTCAAAGTAATCGGAAGCAAAAAGAATTCTATCTTCAAAATTACCGCCAAGCCATTTAACATCTTCGATGATCGAGTCAACATATTCCTGTTCTTCTTTTTCGGGATTTGTATCATCAAAACGGAGATTGAATTTGCCGTTGTAGTCTCGTGCGATTCCATAATTCAAACAGATAGATTTAGCGTGCCCAATATGAAGATAACCATTCGGTTCAGGGGGAAAGCGCGTGTGAACATTTCCGCCCCACTTATTCGTTTTCAAATCTTCATCAATAATTTCATAAATGAAATTTTTGGATTTTATAGATTCGGCTGAATCAACACTATTATTTCTAGAATCGCCCATATTTTCTCTTAAGTAATTTCAGTGCAAAATTACATAATTAGTAATCAGTGCTCAAATAATAATATCAAATTGATCAAATAAATGAATTGTGTATAGATTTGAAAAAATAGACTTGCTACATGGAACCATTACTGAATTGTATTTAAAAAAAAATAGTTAAACCGCTTAAAAAAAATCCATCCCCCGGCTATAAGGGATGGATTAGGAGGGATTTATTGTGGAAGATGTAATGAGCATCGCCGGTTGAAGGTGGTATAATTATTGTTTTTATTAAATTTCAATTTCTGATAGATCTAACTTATTTATACATACTAATTATGTTTTCGAAATTTGATTCCATAAATCATTTTTATAAATTTGCGTTCATAAAAAATACTCATTCGATGCCGAAGTGGCGGAATTGGTAGACGCGCTGGACTCAAAATCCAGTGAGGCTTAAACCTCGTGCCGGTTCGAGTCCGGCCTCCGGTACAAAATAAAAAACCCGATTTCTTTTGGAAGTCGGGTTTTTGTTTATCTCACTACTCTTTACTAACATCTAAATAGTGTGTTATTTCCCTTTTGCTCTTTCAACTATAGGTCTTTTGTCGCCGTCACGATTAAGTTTTTCCAAAATAATATCGGCTTCTTTAGGCGGTACATTAAAGAAAGAGAAAGCATCGGAGATTTGAATTCCGGTAACTTTAGAAGGATCTACATTTGCTTTCTTTTTGAGCATAGTCAATAATTCTTTCGGATTTAGATCATCTTTTTTTCCACGTGCAAAAAACATTCGCGCTTTTCCTTTGTCGCTATCAAATCTTCCTCTGCCTTCGGATCTTTCGCCACGTTCCGATCTATCGCTCCGTTCAAATCTGCTTGCGCGCTCTGATCGTTCTCCGCGTGATGAAAAATCTCTTTTACCTCTTGATCTATCTCCATCACGGGAATATTCTTTTCTTCCCATCGGTCTGTCGTCTCTTCTGTCAAACGATTTCCTACCTTCAAAGAGATCATGAATCTTTGCGTAATTCTCCTCTTCCAGTTCATTCTGATAAATATACTTTATAAGTGCTGCTACAACATCTTCGGGGTTATGATTTTTAATCATTTCTTTTGCAAGAGAAACGTAGTTATGAGCAACACCAACTTCTATCATCGATCTCAATTCTGAGGCAATTTTTTCTTTCTTAAAATTGATTACATCTTTTATAAGCGGAATCCTTTCTTTACGAATTTCAGTTTGAGTAAAGTTTTTTATAAACATCAACTTGCGATGTTCTTCTGGAGAAATGAATGTGATTGCTGTCCCCTCTTTACCAGCACGTCCCGTCCTTCCAATTCTATGAAGATATGATTCCGGATCTTGAGGAAGCGCATAATTAATAACGTGTGTTAGATCATCTATGTCGAGACCGCGAGCAGCAACATCTGTAGCGATTAATACGTTTATTTTTTTGTTCCTGAACTTAGTTAAAATCTTCTCACGTACATTTTGTGAAATATCTCCGTGAAGACCCTCTGTGTCATAACCTCTATCGGATAATTTTGAAGTTACATGATCTACATCGTGCTTGGTTCTGCAAAAAACCAATCCGTAGAAACCAACAGTCGTATCAATAATTCTACATAGCGCATCTAACTTGTCGGATTCTTTTACTTCGTAATAAATTTGTTCGGTGAGCTGAGTGGTCTCTCCAGAATGTTTTGTCCTAATAATTTCACGTTTGCCCATATATTTTTTTGCAAGTGTCGATATTCTCTCCGGCATTGTTGCAGAGAATAATAAAGTCCTTCTATTTGGATTTGTTCTACCAAGAATATCTTCTATATCGTCAACAAACCCCATATTAAGCATTTCATCAGCTTCATCTAAAACCACAAAAGAAACTTCTGAAAGCGACATACTTTTTTTATTTAAAAGATCAATCATTCTGCCGGGTGTTCCGACTACAACATCAACTCCCTTCTTTAATCTTCTTAGCTGGGTGTCATAAGACTGTCCGCCGTAAATTGGTGCAGCGTGAATATTTTTATTGCCGCGCAACGAATTAAATTCTTCGGCAACCTGAATCGCAAGTTCGCGAGTAGGAACAAGAACGAGTGCTTGTAAATGCCCTGCTTTAGTTTTAAGCTGTTCTATAATTGGAAGCGCGAATGCCGCAGTTTTTCCTGTTCCGGTTTGAGCTTGACCGATAAGATCAATTTTGTTCTCTAATATTAGAGGAATTATTTTTTTCTGAATTTCTGTTGGTTCCTCAAATCCTTTCATGTGAATTGCATGAAGAGATTCTTCGGATAAACCTAATTCTTTGAAGCTGTTGTTAATCATTAATGGATATTCCTTACCGTTGATAAATATTTTTAATAGACCTTGTGGTTCTCGGAGATTTGATGTAGATGGGCACAAAGTTGAGAAGAACAAAACCTATTCTGTGATCATTACAAATGTGTTCTTTCTTAATATAAATATAGCCCAATTTGGTCTGATATCATAACTAATATTGAAATGCAGGCTGTAACCGGCTTCAATTCATTTTGATTGTTCGGCAAATAAAACTATTTAAAGCATTACAGAATAGGATTATATTGCGTCAGAATATTTTCAGAATAAAAATACTTTAGAAATGGATAAAGACGAATTACTCAACGCAGCACAAAGCGGAGATTTCATCAGCGGTATTTATGACTATTGCGATCGCTGGTGCGAGAAATGTCAGTTCACTAAAAAGTGTTTGAACTTCCACATGGTTGAAAACAAGATCAAATCAAAAAAGAGTCGTAGAGATAAGAATGAATTTTTTGATAACATCGAAGATTCATTGAAGCTTGCGCTAGAATTAATTCAAGACATCACAAAAGAACTCAATATCAAGATTGATCATTCGGAAGATGAAGAGATTGAGCAAGAGTTGAAACGCGTTAATGATAAAATTAAGAAGAACGAAATCATCCAACAGTGCAGAGCATACTCGAAAGCAGTGAGTGATTTTTTTGATGATATTAGTTTCTACTTCGGAAAATTAATGGGCAAAGAAAAATTATCTGAAGATGAATCAATTTCTAAAGAGAAAGAAGCCGTTGAAATAATCATGTGGTATAATTATCTGATCGAAGTAAAGTTTGCAAGAACGCTTCACTGTTATTTATCTGAGCATGATGGGGATGAAGACAATCTTGATTATGACGATAAAGTTGTTTCGGCAAGAATTGCTATCGTTGCAATTGATAGATCGATGGCATCCTGGTATTTGATCTACGATACTTACTCAACGTATGAAGAAAACGCCAAAAAGTTTTTATTAATGCTTCACAAAATCAAAGAAGGAATTGAGATGTTAATACCCGAAGTGGTTGGTTATAAGCGACCGTATTTCGATTAATTAAGTCTGTACTTCGTACTTCGTATTTCGTACTTCGAATTTCTGTTAAAGGTGGTAAACGATGTTTGATCCAACCCACGTTTTTCCTTTATTGAAATCCACACCCATCATCTTACCTTTGCTTGTGCTCTTGCTCGGTTTTAGAGCGATCATGATTACAAACAAGAGCATGATCACGAATATGATTAAATGAGGGTCTTATAACTTTGTAACATTTTCATATAATTTGCACGTTCAAAAGCTGCCGGTTCAGCAATAGATTTTTGACTCATACTTCCTTTCATCAATGAAACAGATGCGTATTCTTTTTCTTCCATCCAGTTATTCATTTTTGTTAGAATGTTGGTAATTCTTCCAACACCGTTAGTTAATAACTCTGAACAAATCATAGCAACATCGGCACCAGCCATCATTGATTTAATAACATCGGTATGATTATGAACACCGCTGGTTAAAGCAAGATTGGCTTTGATGTTTCCGTGAAGAATTGCAACCCATCGTAGCGGTAGACGCATTTCCCAATTTGTGCTTAACACAAGATTCGGTACAACATCAAGTTTGTCCAGATCAAAATCCGGTTGATAGAATCTATTGAAAAGAACTAATGCGTCAGCACCGGCATGATCTAATTTCTGAGCCATGTTAGACATTGAAGAAAAGAATGGACTTAATTTTATTGCGACCGGAATTTTTACATTCTTTTTTACTTCCTTCAAAACATCCACATATATTGTTTCGATTTCTGAACCTGATGTAAGCTGATTCGTTGGTATGTAATAGACATTTAATTCAATAGCATCAGCGCCAGCCTGCTCGATGTTCTGTGCGTATTTAATCCACCCTCCCGCGCTAACACCGTTCAAACTTCCGATGATCGGTATATCAACAGCTTTCTTTAGGTCTGCAATATGATCGAGATACTCATAAGGTGTGAGATGAAATATTTCTTGCTCAGGAAAGTAACTTGCTGCCTCTGCATTACTGTCCAAATGATAAGACAAATAATGATCTAACTCTCCGGATTCATGCGTAATCTGCTCTTCGAACAATGAATAAACAACAACGGCTGCGGCGCCGGCGTCTTCCATTGCCTTTACAGTATCAACACTTTGAGATAGCGGAGATGCTGAAGGTACTAATGGATTCTTCAGTTTTAATCCCATATATGTTGTTGATAGATCCATATTAACTCCTATTATTTTAAAATTCTGAGACTCGCAAAGTGAGACGAAGAATCTCAATGATTAAATTGAGATTCTTCGCTCCGCTCACGATTAAAATTAAGGGTATCTCTAATAACTTCAAAAGCTAATCTGTGAAAATCTGTTTTTATCCGTTTTATCTGTGTTCTATTTATAAAAAAATAGTTTTTAGAGATACCCTTAATTATCTTCCTTCTCACCATCATTTGAAACTTTCATCTCTGCCATCTGTTCGTAGAATTCCCATTTTTTTAGAACTTCTGCTTGACCTAATTCCAACAAATGTTTTGCTTCTTGCGGGTGAGATTTTGTTAACATTTTATATCTGGTTTCATTATAGATGTATTCTTCCAATTTAATTTTCGGTGCCTTAGAATCGAGTTTCAAAGGATTTTTACCATCTAGAACGTTGAGCGGATTATATCTGAATAATGGCCAGTGGCCGCTGTCAACTGCAAGTTTTTGGCTTTCCATTCCTTTTGCCATATTGATTCCGTGTGCAATGCAGTGGCTGTATGCAATAATGATTGATGGACCATCATAAGCTTCTGCTTCTAAGAATGCACGCAGTGTTTGGGCATCGTTTGCACCCATAGCAACTTTTGCAACGTAAACATTGCCGTATGTCATTGCCATCATAGCAAGATCTTTCTTAGCAGTAGTTTTACCGGCAGCAGCAAACTTAGCAACAGCGCCATAACTTGTTGACTTGGACATCTGCCCACCAGTATTAGAATATACTTCTGTATCAAGAACTAGAATGTTTACATTCTTACCGGATGCTATTACATGATCAAGTCCTCCATAACCAATATCGTAAGCCCAACCGTCACCGCCGATAATCCATACCGATTTTTTAACAAGATAATCTGCAACTTCTAATAACTTAGCAGCATCTTTTGATTTAATGTTTCCAAGGTTTTTCTTCAGTTCATCAACACGTTCTCTTTGCTCGTAAATCCCAGTTTCATCTTTTTGAACTGCATTTAGAATTGAATCAACTAATTCTTTACCAATTTCTTGAGAAAGATCTGTTAGCAACTCTTTAGCAAATTCATTTTGTTTATCAATCGAAAGTCTCATACCCATTCCAAATTCGGCATTATCTTCAAATAAAGAATTAGACCAGGCTGGACCGCGTCCTTCTTTATTTATTGCCCAAGGAGTTGTTGGTAAATTCCCACCATAAATTGATGAACATCCTGTTGCGTTTGCAATTACAGATCTATCTCCAAATAACTGAGAGACTAATTTAACGTACGGTGTTTCGCCGCAGCCAGAACAAGCGCCGCTGAACTCAAACAATGGTTCCTGTAACTGCTGGGCTTTGATTACTGCTGTGTTTATCAAACGTCTATCGAGTTCAGGAAGCTCAAGGAAGTACTCAAAATTATTACGTTCTTGTTCTCTAATTGGAATTTGTGGAACCATGTTAAGCGCTTTAAATTTTGTTTCTTTTTTATTTTTTGCAGGACAAACTTCAACGCACATTTCGCAGCCGGTGCAGTCTTCTACTGCAGTTTGGATTGTATATGCATAACCTTCCGGAAATTCTTTTCCTTTGGCTTCCATCCATTTAAATGTTGCGGGTTTTGTATCTATAAACTTCTTATCATAAACTTTAATACGAATTGCGGCATGAGGACAAACCATTGCACATTTACCGCATTGAATACACCATTCGGAATCCCATGCCGGAACTTCGAGTGCAATATTTCTCTTTTCCCATTTTGTTGTAGCTGAAGGGAATGTACCGTCAGTTGGCATCTCGCTGACTTTTACATCGTCACCTTTACCTTCCAGCATTTTGCTCAGTGTTGCACGAACAAATTCCGGCGCCTTGCTGGAAACGATTGCTGGAATTTCAATTGAACTTGTGACTTTTGCTGGCACTTCAATTTTGAATAAGTGAGCGAGAGTCTGGTCAACCGCTTCGTAATTTTTCTTAACTATCTCTTCTCCTTTAGCGCCGTAAGTTTTTTTGATTGACTTTTTAATCTGCTCAATTGCTTCATCTTTTGGTAATATTCCGGAGATAGCAAAGAAGCATGTTTGCATGATTGTATTTACTCTGCTTCCCATTCCGGTTTTGTTTGCAACAGCATAACCGTCAATCACATAGAAATTTAATTTCTTGTCAATAATTTGCTGTTGAACACGAATCGGCATTTGATTCCAAGTTTCGTTTGTTCCGTAAGGACTGTTCAATAAAAATGTTCCGCCTTCTTCTATATTTCCAAGTACATCAAATTTTTCCAGAAGTCCAAACGTATGGCAGCCGACAAATTTTGCTGTCTGAATCAAATATGTCGAGCGGATTGGTCTCTTCCCGAATCTTAAGTGAGAAACTGTTGTTGAACCGGATTTTTTAGAATCGTAAACAAAATAACCTTGGGCATAATTTTCTGTTTCTTCACCGATAATTTTGATAGAGTTTTTATTTGCACCAACAGTTCCATCCGCACCAAGACCGTAGAACAAGCAGCGTACTACTTCAGGTCCTTCAGTCATAAAGTTAACATCATAATCGAGACTTGTAAATGTAACGTCGTCATTTATTCCAACAGTAAAATGATTCTTCGGTTCAGAATTCTTCATGTTATCGAAAACTGCTTTAACCATCGCCGGAGTAAATTCTTTTGAAGATAAACCATAACGCCCGCCAACGATTTTTGGCATCTTAGAAAATGGCGGATTGTTTGAACTCATAGCTTCGGAAATTGCAGTTACTACATCAAGATATAATGGTTCGCCTAATGAACCGGGTTCTTTTGTTCTATCAAGAACTGTAATTCTTTCGACGGATTTAGGGAACGCTTCCAGCAAATGTTTGGCGGAGAATGGACGATACAATCTAACCTTGATAATTCCGACTTTCTCTTCCATCTTCTGAGCCAAATACTCAACAGTTTCTTCTGCAGCTTCGGCGCCGGAGCCCATCAGAATCACAACACGTTTTGCATCAGGCGCACCATAATAATCAAACAAATGATATTGACGACCGGTAATTTGTGCAAACTTATCCATCGCTTTCTGAACAATATCCGGACATGCATCATAAAATTTATTAACAGCTTCTCTTCCTTGAAAATAAACATCTGGGTTCTGCGCTGTGCCGCGGATGAATGGATGTTCCGGGCTCAATGCTCTATCCTTAAATTCTTTGACCTTCTCGTCATCTATCATTGCACGGATATCATCATCAGTCAGTTCTTCCATTTTCATGACTTCGGCTGATGTTCTAAAACCATCAAAAAAGTGAACAAATGGTATTCTTGATTCAAGTGTAGCTTTATGAACAATGGCAGCGGTGTCCATGGCTTCTTGGACTGAGTTTGAAGCAATCATACCGAAACCAGTTTGTCTTGTTGCCATAACATCGCTATGATCTCCAAAAATAGAAAGAGCTGCAGCGGCAATTGAACGTGCGCTAACATGAAATACAGCTGGTGTTAATTCTCCAGCAATTTTATACATATTGGGAATCATTAAAAACAAACCTTGCGATGCTGTAAAAGTTGTAGTCAAAGCACCAGTTTGAAGTGCACCGTGAAGCGCACCGGCAGCTCCGCCTTCACTCTGCATCTCCGTCACACTTGGTACTGTTCCCCAGATATTCTTCAGTTTCTTAGCAGACCATGCATCCGACAATTCTCCCATTGTTGATGATGGGGTGATTGGATAGATTGCTATAACTTCACTTACGCGGTAAGCAACATGAGCTGCTGCCTCGTTTCCATCAATTGTTATTTTTTTCCTTTCCATATATTCCTCAGATTTATATTAAATACTATTTCAACTTTATAAACGACTTTGTTTTACAAATATCTTGCCATTAAAATGAAAAATATTCTTATGTAAAAACTCATTTTTCCAACTTTTTGAGCTGAATAAAATAAAACAAGCTGGTTTTTAGAAAATATCGGCTAACAAATCTTATTTCTAAGAAATCTTTTAAAAATGCAAGTGTAATAATAGATATTCGTGTGGAGAAAATAAAGACTCGTTTATCTAATAATTTTTGGCTGGTTAAAATTTCTATAATGGATATTTGATCGATGGCAAATTGATCACGTTATTACACGTTATTATTGATGACCAGTTCTGTTACGAATCCTCTTTTTTGTCCGGTTAAGTTCGGATTTTGAAGTCAAAATTATAATACTCTTCTTATATAGTAGTCTTAGTTAGCAAGTGAAAATCTTCTGATGATGATATCATTTTGGAAAAACGGGTTAATTCTGTTGTAATACTCATAACTGCTTTAAAACATCGCATCAACAAATTGTTCTGCGTTGAATTCTTGAATATCTTCAATCCCCTCACCCAAACCAATGTAACGAATCGGGATATTCTTTTCCGATGCTATTTGCAGAACAGAACCACCTTTGGCAGTACCATCAAGTTTAGTAATTATAACACCTGTTAGATTTGAATACTTGTTAAATTCTTCAAACTGCATAATTGCATTTTGTCCGGAATTACCATCAACAACTAAGAGACATTCGTGAGGTGCTCCTGGAATCAGATTAGAAATAACTCCGCTAATTTTGTTTAGTTCCAACATCAAATTTTTATTATTGTGGAGTCTTCCTGCTGTATCAATTAAAACAATTTCGTAGTTATTTGCCAAAGCGGATTTGACTGTCTCATAGACAACAGCTGATGGATCTTTCGATATGTCTTCAATTAAATCGACACCGGCTTTTGTTGCCCAACTCTTTAACTGTTCATTTGCAGCTGCTCTAAAAGTATCGGCTGAACCGATAATTACTTTTTTCCCTTCAGTTTTATATTTATACGCTAATTTTCCAATTGTTGTAGATTTTCCTGAACCATTTATCCCAATAATTAAAATTAATTTTAACTTATTTTGGTCTGAATGTGAATCACCGGAGATATTCTGATCTTGCGGCTGGATGAGTCTGGCAAGCTCTTTTTTTAAGATCTCTTTTATTTTATCGAGTGTTCTATCATGCTCTTTTAATAATGCAGTTTTAGCATTGCTGATTAATTGTTCTGTTAGCTTACTTCCTAAATCACTATTGATTAAAATTTCTTCCAAATCATCAAGTGTGTTTTCATCTATTTTGACTTTTCTAGTAACGACTTCTGAAATCTTAGTAGTTAGATTTTCCCTTGTTCTTGTTAATCCTTCTTTTAACTTTTTCAGATTAGGAAATAGTTTCATTCTTCTTCCAGTTTAATATTTCTTTTGCTCGTAAAGAATAGCCAATAATTGATGCAAAACATAATGTTATAGAGATGGTCATAACTCCTTGATAAATAGCACTTAATTGATTTAACCGGAGTAAAGAAATGATGATAAAAATTCCAATTGAAAATACTGTAGCTTTCCCAAGAAGGTTTGATGGAAGCACCTTTCCGATCTTTCTCTTTATGTATAATCCGCCAAGAAAAATAAAAATATCTCTTAGAATAATAATCAAAAAAAAGAATGACGGGATCATGTCCATAACAAAGAGATTGAAAACGATCAAAGCTATTAGAACCTTATCTGCTAAAGGATCAATTATTTTACCAAGTTCAGATATTTGATTAGTCTTACGCGCTATATATCCATCAAGAAGATCCGATATGAATGCAATTAAAATAAGTACAAGAATGTAGTATCTGTAATGATCGTCAACTTTCATTAACTGAAAAAGAAAAATAAACGGGATGAATAAGAGCAGCCGGAATAAACTGATGAGATTTGGCAGAAGATAAATTTCTTTTAGCATTTTATTCATTTTTAATAAGCAGATTATTTCGGAATCAATTAGTCTTCGTAAACATTTTTTGTAATCTGTTTGTTAACTGCAACTGGATAAATGCCTGAAAAACAAGCTGTACAAAAGTTATCGGGCTTATGATCAACCATAGCTTCTAACATTTCATCTATTGTAAGATATTCTAAAGTATCCACATCAAGATATTTACGTATCTCTTCAATATCTACATTAAATTTATTGGCGATCAATTCCTCTTTAGATGGAAAATCCATTCCATAATAACATGGACTAATAATTGGAGGCGATGAAATTCTCAAATGAATAGATTTAGGATTAGCTTCCCGCAGTAATTTTACCAACTGCTTTGAAGTTGTTCCTCTTACGATGGAATCGTCAATCAGAACTACGGTTTTGTTCTCAAGAACACCTTTAACAGTATTGAATTTAATTTTGACCCCGATTTCTCTTGCGCGTTGACCGGGTATAATAAAAGTTCTGCCAATATAGTGACTGCGGATTAATCCGATTTCAAGTTTTGAAGATACGCCTTGTTTTGCTAATTGAGTCTGGTAACCAATTGCCGCAGTATTTGAACTATCCGGAACACTGATTACAATAATTTTATCGCCATCATTATCGAATGCCGGATGTTTTTCCGCCAGTACTTTTCCTAATTTCCTTCTCATCTTGTCAACGTTTGCACCAAAAACTCTGCTATCCGGTCTTGAAAAATAGATATACTCAAATACACAATGTTTTTTGGGAAAAGTATTTTGATTAATCTTGATCGTCTTAACACTCCCGGAACTGTTTGCCTCAGTATCAATTATTACCATCTCGCCGGGTTCAACATCACGTACGTATCGTGCAGAGTTAATATCGAGCGCACAAGTTTCGGAAGTAACTATTAATGAGCCATTTATTTTTCCAATACATAAAGGACGGAATCCATGAGGATCCCTTGCAGCAATTAATTTGTCATTTGTTAAGATGACTATGCTGTATGCGCCTTCAACTTTTTGAAGAGCTTCTTTTATTTGATCTATTTGATTGTCAAGTTTACTGCGCGCAATTAAATGTAAAATTACTTCTGTATCACTTGTTGTTTGAAAAATTGCCCCGTCATTAACTAACTCTTCACGTAATTCTTTGGCATTTGTCAAATTACCGTTGTGTGCAATAGCTAAGTTACCCATACGGTAATTCACCGTAAATGGCTGAATGTTTTTGGATGAATCTGAAGAACCGGTTGTGGAATAACGATTGTGCCCTATTGCGCTAGTACCGACAAGAACATTCTCAAAAATTTTATCATCGTTGAAAATTTCGGAGACTAAACCAAGGTTTCTATGAACATTAAAAATTGGTTTACTTTTTGGATTATATGATAAGGAAACTATTCCTGCTGCTTCTTGTCCGCGATGCTGCAAAGATAATAGTCCATAGTAAGTTGTTAATGCAGCATCTTTAGCATCAAAAATTCCGAATACACCACAATTACATCTTGGTTTATCATTCATAATAAAATATTCTTCAAGTATTATAAAAAAGGCACATTATATTGTGCCTGTCTGCGTGTGTCGGAACGGCGGGATTTGAACCCGCGACCCCTTGAACCCCATTCAAGTACGCTACCGGACTGCGCCACGTTCCGTTTCAATTGTAGAATTTATATAAAGCAAAAAACTTTTTATCTCTTCCAAATCTTTTTTTATTGTCCGCGGTGCAACTACTTTTGTATTAGTTGTATTAGGTTCTACAGAAGGAATTGTCGGATTATCTAAATGCAAATCAGCCATAATTTTCTTTGCACCTTCAATGGTATACTTTTCTTCGCGAAGTAAACGTTTTATCTGCAAAATAAGTTTAATATCCTTGTTCGTATAAATTCTGTTACCTGCTCTGTTCTTCCCGGGTTTTAGTTGTTCAAACTCTGTTTCCCAATAGCGAAGTATATATTGTTCCAAACTTGTTAGTTTACTTACTTCACTTATGGAGTAATACAATTTTTTTAATCCAAAGTCTTTCACTTCATTAACCCTTTTTTACTATTGGAAAATAGGTTTTGTTATTTGAATCCGCAAGGATTTCGGATTTAAACTAAAGAATAAGAAACACTATTATTTTTATAGAATAAATAATTCAGTTTTGATCAATCATCTTTGACAATGAATAAACAGCAGCGAAATAACTGATCTCTTTTAATCCCGATATATAGCCTGTAACCTTAGAAGTTGTGATCATATTTTTTCTAAAATCTTCTCTCGATGCCAAATTTGAAAGATGAACTTCAATTTTAGGAATTTTCAAAGTTTCCAAAGCATCTCTTAAACCAACCGATGTGTGTGAATATCCGCCCGGATTGATAACAACACCATCAAATCTATCAGCGTTTTGAATCTGGTCTATCAGTTCATTTTCAGAATTAGACTGTACAAATGTAAATTCAATTTTGGGAAACTCGTCTCTTAGTTTTTGTGAAATTAAATTTAATGATAGAGAACCGTAATTATTGCTATCGCGTTTTTCTATTAGATTTAGGTTCGGTCCGTTGAGTATTAATAACTTCATGACTTATCCGTTATCTCATCAATAATTTCTCTAATCTTGGGCTGAATGAAATGCTCATTAATTCCAAGATCTTTTAAAGCCGTCGTAAGAATCATTATTTTTTTTTGAAGTGTAGAAAGTTTATTGATCACTATCGTTTTATCTTCCCGCACAATACAATAACCGCCTTTGAAATCGCCCCTTTCGAATCTAACCTTAGCGCCCATTTCTTGTGCTAATTGTTTAAGATCCTGGAGGATGGATTCATATTCCTTTTCTTTAATTTTCATTTTTTTTTCTTAATGGTTTGAATAAACCAAGAAAAATAATAGCGGCGAATGAAAAAACTTCAATCAACGAAAAACTACTAAGCTCCGTCATTCTATCTTTTATTAATTCTGAAATAGCATTAATCTGCATAGAATCTGCCATTATCATCCGGACAATTTTATAATCAACAGTGGATAAATAAATTTCAAAAGGTGCTGTTATTAAAAGAATTACTGTAATTGCAAACAACCATCCTTCATATTTAATCTTTATCTTTGAGGTAAGCATAAAGATCAGATAAGAAATTAAGAATGTTATATATGTAACAATGTTCATTACAATAAGTGGAAGAATGGTATAATAAACAATGTGTAAATTTTGTTCATTATAAGTAGATTTGAAATTAATTCCCGTCGGTTCGAACAGTTGATAAATAACTATCTGACGTGCAACATAACCACCCAAAAAAAGAGAAAAGAAAAGGATGGTTATAAATAAAAATGTTTTAGAAACTAGATTTAATTTTTCCATTGATCTAAATTGTTTTTCGAAAAATAAATAAAAACTATGACTATTGCCTCAATTGATATTGGTTCCAACACAGTTTTGCTTTTATTAGTAGAATTTAATCCATTGTCCCAGATTATCACTACTATCGCAAATTTTCAAAAGATTCCACGTTTAAGCCAAGGTTTATTGCCTAATGGAGAAATCAGTAAAGAGAAAACTGACTGCTTATTGGACATTCTTCTGAATTACAAAAATATTTGCGCTAAATATAATTGTTCAAAAATTATTATCAATGCAACAAATGCTTTTAGAATTGCTTCCAATTCATCAGAGATAATTAATCTTGTAAAAGATAAATATTCTTTGGAAATAAACACTATCACAGGAGAAGAAGAAGGCAGATTAACTTTCCTTGGCTCGGCTTTTCCTTTTTTGGAATTTGAATCAAAAACTGTTATAGATATTGGCGGCGGGAGTACAGAAATAATATTTGGTGATCAGGAAAAAATAATATATCAAAATAGTTTTGATATTGGCGTAGTCTCTCTTTCGGAAAGATTTCTTTCTTCTCTTTCCTCTTCAGGTGCAATGATAATTAATGCTGAAGTCCATATTGATAAAATATTTCTGCGTCTCTCAGAACATATTCCGGCAAATATTGCAACAATTGCAGTTGCTGGAACGCCTACAACTCTATCATGCATAAAACAAGGGATTAAAATATTTGATGAAAAACTAGTGGATAATTCGAACATCACTTCATCAGAATTAAAAGATATGATTCGTGTATTGAAAGAATTGAGTAAAGAAGAAGTTTTGAAGAAATATGGCAAAGTAGTGGAGGGGCGCGAAGATATTTTACTTGCCGGCTCTTTAATTCTTTACGGCATAATGCAAAAATTAAAATTGAATAAAGTTACTGTTAGCAGTAAAGGATTGCGTTACGGCGCAGTTGTAGATTATCTGCTTAAAAACAAACTTATGGAAATTGATAGATAGGTTATTAAAATCGTTGTAACAAGAAAACCAATTAGCCCTAAGAATATCGAATAAATACGATTTTTAGTTTGCGCATAGGTCGAGGTAATAAAGAGAAGAGCACTCCAGATAAACATCAGTAATTCCAAAATATACATAACGGTTGCTGCTCTTGGTTTCATCAAAAATGGAGAAGGATTAAAAGTAAACCAGTATCCGCCAAACAATGCAAACTGAATTGGAGTTAAAACTAGTAATGATAAAACCATGGGCGAGAAAGAATAGAAATAAACAGCAAGTCCATCTTTCACTCTTCCTTGTATACCATTTTTTTTGTTTATGAAAGTTATAATTATTGTAAATATAAAAATTAAGACAAGCAACGGAACTCCGCCGAAAATAAATCCTTGAATGAAAGAGAAATTACTATTCTCGCCGGAACGGGCAGCGTTCATTAAAATGAGAGAAAGTAAAGAAAATTTTATTGCAGTAAGCAATGCAACAGTAACAACAAAATTTTTATTTTCCGCTTGAATTATGTTCTCTGCAGTTTTAACGGGCGAATAGAACAATTTCCAGAGAGTATCCCAAAAATCAATATTAACTATTCTTGCTCTTAAAAATGATTTGCATTTAGTACAGTTAAGCTGGTAAAAAGGATTTTCATTGCCGCAGTGATCACAGATCAAAACATTCTTCATAGATAGCCAAATTAGAATTTAATTTTTAAGGAAAGCCGGAAATTCTCAACCGAATTATTTTTCGAAACATCAAAGTCGAATAAATGAGCATCTATATATGCGTCAACAAGATTAAGAAAATATGTAAGACCGATGAATACTGCTACCAAATCTCTTTGATCTCTGTAAAACTCACTCATCTTATAATAAATAATATTTCCGCCGGGTTTACTCATTTCACTTTCTGCAAACTTATCTCTATTGACAACGTAAGAATTATTGTTAACACTCCATTGATATCCAAGGGCACCAAGAACTCCCCAGAAAATAGGAATTTTCCAATAGGATTCGTTATAGAACTGACCAAATCCGGGCAACAATGCGCTTCTGAGAACGGCACCCCACGGCGATTTCTGCATTACAAACTTACTTGTGTCTATTTTGACGGCGTTCGAATCGAAAGGTTGTACCTGTGCGTAAATATTTTTTTGAGATGAAACTATAAATAAAATGACCAAGAGGATTTTAATTATAATTTTTACCGATGATTTCGAATAGTTCAAATAATCTTTCAAGTTCGTCAAGTGAATAAAATTCAATAATTAGTTCTCCAGCGCCATTTTTCTTCTGTTTGCAAATTACTTTTGTACCAAGTATTCCCTGTAGTTTTCCTTCTAAATCTTTCTGTGATAAGTTGCTTAGGTCGTTATATGGGACAGCAATTTTTTTCTTCTTAATATTTTTTGAGTTGAGATATTTTCTTACGATCTCTTCAACTTTTCTTACAGACAAATTATGTTTGATGATTTTATCTAATATTTCTAATTGAAGTATCTCATCTGGAAGATTAATTAAAGATCTGGCATGACCGGATGTAATTTCATTCTTAATTAGACTTTGCTGGATTTTACCCGGTAATTTTAACAAACGAATTGTGTTAGTCACCGTCGTTCTGTCTTTTCCAACTTTAACGGCAATTTCTTCTTGAGACAAATTGCACTCGTCCATCAATCTTTTATACGCATTTGCAATCTCAATTGCATTTAATTTTTCACGCTGAATATTTTCAATGAGAGATAAAGCCAGCATCATTTCTTTAGTCTCAACATGTATTATATAAGCTGGGATTTCTTTGATGCCTATCTCTTTAGAAGCTCTCAGTCTTCTTTCTCCCGAAATTAATTCATAGTGATCTTTTGAAACCCGGCGAACGGTTATAGGTTGAATTAAACCGTTTTCCAGAATCGATTTTTTCAATTCATCAAGTGCTTGAGAATCAAATTCGGTTCTAGGTTGATATGGATTTGGTGAAATAAGATTAACAGATATCTTGGCAAGAACATCATTTGAAATTCCATCGTCCTTCTGCAAATCTTTGTTAGATACTGCAACCGGTTTATCGAGTGTATTTCTTGTTTGAGGATTGATTAATGCATCCAACCCTCTACCGAGTCCTGGTTTCAAATTACTCAATTGACATTCTTCTTTTGTTCTAGATTATTTCTTTGAATTAATTCCGACGCTAATGAAATATAATTTTGTGCTCCAACAGAGCTTGCGTCATACAAAATTACCGGCTTAGAATGACTTGGGGCTTCGGATAGTCTAACATTTCTATGAACGATGGTCTGAAACACTTTTGCGCCAAAATATTTTTTTACTTCTTCAACTACTTGATTCGATAATCTAAGACGGGTATCATACATTGTTAGCAATACGCCTTCTATGGCGAGTTCTTCGTTTAAATTTTTCTTCACAATATTAATTGTGTTTAATAGTTGTCCCAATCCTTCCAAAGCAAAGTATTCGCACTGAACCGGAATTAAGACTGAATCGGCAGAAGTTAGTGCGTTGAGCGTCAGTAATCCAAGTGAAGGAGGACAATCGATGAAAATAAAATCATATCGATCTTGGATAGATTCGATCGCCTTTTTAAGTAGAAATTCCCTTTCTTCCATAGAAACTAATTCAACTTCAGCACCAACAAGATCAATAGTAGATGGCAGAATATCAAGATAAGGCATGTATGTATTCACAATACAATCCGAAGCGTTTTCAATTCCAATCAGAGTTTGATAAACAGATAGTTTATAGTTCTCAACACCAAGACCCGAAGTGGAATTTGCTTGAGGATCAATATCAATAAGTAAAGTTTTAAATTCAGCAGCAGCAATTGACGCTGATAAATTAATTGCTGTAGTTGTTTTACCAACGCCGCCTTTTTGATTTGCTATTACAATAATTTTCGCCATAAAAAGAATTTTATCTCCAAAACAATAATGATAATAAAGAATTATAGATCAATTTCCTGTCCAAAATTCATGACAATACAATTTTTACCTATGGATTCAATTTTTCTCTTGAACTCACCTGGATCTGCTTTGATTAAATCAAAAGTGTTGTAGTGCATAGGTATAGCAACTTTAGGATTTGCAAGTTCGACAGCTTTTACAGCATCTGTTATTCCCATAGTAAAATTATCTCCAATAGGTAAAAGCATATAATCGAGCGCCGTCATTTCTCCAATCAGTTTCATATCGTAGAATAATCCGGTATCGCCGGTATGATAAAGATTTATTCCGTCTGCTGAAACAACCACACCGGCTGGCTCACCTGCGTACTGATTATCCGGAGCCATTGAACCGTGATGCGCAATAGTGAACTTGACACGTCCAAATTCAAAATCGTGCCCTCCACCAATATGCATATTATGTGCTTTAAATCCTTTGTCGGCACAGTAGTTCGCTAATTCATCTACGCAGATAAAAAGTGAATCGCATCGTTTAGCTATACTGAATGCATCCCCTATATGATCACCGTGAGCGTGTGTCAATATAATATAATCTGCGTTTACATCTTTAGATTTAACTACCGAAGTAGGATTGCCGTCAAGAAACGGATCAATTAATATGATCTTTCCAGAATTAGTCGTTATCTGAAATGCAGAGTGCGAAAAATATTTTAGTTTCATTTTTCACTCCCAATTAAATATTGAAAAAATGTTTACAACTTTATTGAGTATAAATTTAGTCAATTCCATTTTAATAATTCTTAGGGACTTCACTTTTTCTTAATTAATAGAGACCTCTGAAAAATAGAATTGTACAGGACTGCAACATTTTTAATAGCACACAGATAACGCGGATTTGGCAGATTTTCGCGGATTAAATCTGCGTTAATCCGTTTAATCTGTGTCATCTGCGTT
>JAJYXU010000104.1 GCA_021801605.1 Bacteroidota bacterium | reverse complement strand
GGAGAACATCTCGAACTATCTGCATGAAAAAGTAGATGTAAAAGCGGATAAGTTCGGTTTGGAAATTATTTCACTTACCGTTCAATCCTTTGAAGCGCTTGATTCGGAAATATCCGATGCGATGCGCAGACAGGAATCGGCAAGAATTATAGAGCAGACAGAATTGTTAAATCAAAAAGCGAGAATATCTGCTGCCAAAACCAAACTTAAAGCCGATGAAGAAATTGCGGTGATGGAAAACGAACTCGAACTGAAAAAATATGAATTAAAAAAAACCGAATTGGAAAAAGAATCCCAATTGGCTCAACAAAGAATGGGAGATGAGTTAAAAAGAAAGAGGATGCAGCTTGAATTCGACAATCAGGAACTGGAACTGTTGAAGAAGAATCCTGAACTGTTAATGTTAACTCCGCAGGCGGCAAGATTGGCAGAAGCAAGCCAGTCACTAAAAAATGCCAGGACTATAGTTTCTTTTTCTCCAAACGATATCTCTCAGGGCTCCGATTTAATAGGAATGTTTCAAAAGTTTTTCCAGAATGCAGTAGGCAGCTCTTCACAAAAGAATGATGAAAAGAAAAAATAAAAAACAGATGATTCTTAAATGACAAAGCAGATAAATCCGCTGGAATATTTCAGACTCAGACCGATAAAGGCAGCAAGAGTCTCGGAGGTGAGCGAAGCTACTGCTTCTTCATCTGTCTCTGCTGAAGACCGTGTTAATTTTCATATTGGAAATCCTGTGCAGGATAATGTGCTCTCTTCTGCATATTTAAGGATGATTCTTGGATTGGAAGTTGACGATCAGAACTTATCTGAGGATAATCTTGAAAAAATTAGAGAGGAACTTGGATGGATTGAAGAGGATAAGAGTAAGCTTCAATTCTTTCTGGATCTAATAAAAAAGAGTGCGCCTTATATGCCGCGCGGCGGATTCAATAAAAAAAATCCGAACTATCTTATAAAATATTTCAATGAATGGCTGATTAAAAATCAGCAGGAACCGTTATCGTATGATTTAGGTGAGACGACTGGAAAAAGAGAAATCATACTGGCTTCGGGCGGAGTATTTGAAGCGGTACGGCTTTTATTTCACTCGTTATCAAATTTTTTGAACTTTCTTCCGGCAACTATTTATTTGTACGGTATTACTCTTCCGGAACATTTAAAAACATTTCCCGATCTTAAAATTAATATTGGTTCATCCGAAGAAGAAATGATCTTGGATCTTCAAGAGAATTTTAACAAATACCCGGATGTTCCAACCTTTTTGCTGTTGGGCAAAAACACAAAAGAGGAGACCAGAAGAAAACTGCGTCAGTTGAGTCTGGATTACCCTCTCTTTTTTGTCGAGATCAACAACGCGCCAAATCATCTTTCTCTTGCACGTGAAGCAAAAATGATTAACCGTGTATTACGCATTTTAACTCCCGGAATATTCTCGCCGTTACTTGATAATCTTTCCACAGTATTTATTGCAGGCAATGCAGATTATATAAGAGTGATGGAGACGGTGCAGTTCCAGTTGAAAGGCACTCCTTCGGCTTCGGAAGTAGAACTGCTTTCATTTGTATTGAAAGATAATATTCTCAAGGATGATTATTCAAAAAAAGAAACGGCAATTGAAATTGAACCGGTGTATGAAAATTCCCACCTGCCGGTTGATGGTGTTGAATTCGTAAAAGGTTATGTAAAAGATGCCGAAGAAAAATTTATTGGCATTATCGATAAAAGAACCAAACAAGTAGAAAAGATTTTTGAGAGAATCACTTATGACGATAGCTACTTAGCGGGAAAAATAGAAAAATTCACTTCTCTTTATTCTTATGATCTTTTCTCGAACAGCGATTCAAGAGAACTGCTCAATAAATTTGTAGAGAATATCCACTCCGGAGAATGGATAAATGAATTAGTGAATAGTTTCCTCTTTTCATTTCTGAAACACCATCCCGAATATAAAATCGCAAATAGTATGGCTGTCAGCGGTTCATCAAGAACAGGACTGGGTTTGCTGGGATTTCACTGCGGAATAAAAGAAGTCATCATTCCAGATTTAAGCTGGACTTACGAACATTGCTTCCCGTCAGTTTCGGTTGTTCCGCTGACGGATGATTATGAGCTTGATGTTGATGCAATGATTGATTTAGTAAAAAAGAAACTGATCGAAAATCCAAATTGGAAAACTTACGGTGCGGTTGTTCTTAATAATCCTCATAATGCCACAGGTCAGGAATTTAACCGTGAGCCGGTAACACGACTTGTTAAATGGCTGCTCGAAAGGAAAATATTTGTTATTGATGATTTATCATATCAGAATGTTGAACCTGCAGATAGGCTAAGAGAGATCAAAACAATCCGTCAATTAGCTGATGAACTGCAGGGATCAGGTTATCTAAGCAGTGAAGAGACCGATTATTTAATCACAGTACATTCTGTTTCCAAGACCGACTCACTGGCAGGTGCGCGTTTATCCGTAATTGAAATCCGCCACCCGGAGATTTATAAAAGATTTCAAGAGATCAATTCTACAATCAAGCCAAATGCTGCGGCTCTATTTTTAACTTATCTATTCTATAGAAACAGAGCAGAGACCGTCAATTCATATTGGCGTTTGCGTAACAAAATATTTGATGAGAGAATGAATTCACTTCGTGAAGCGGTTAACATACTGCCAAAAGAAAGAAACCTGTTTGATATTAGTATTAAATCGCCCATGGGTAGTATGTATCCGCAAATGATAATAGATAAACTTCCCGTTGGATTATCTCTCGACTGGCTTGCATCGGGATTAGCCCGGCAGGGAATTGGTCTTTTGCCTCTTTCAACATTTGCCCGTACAGAAAAAGGATTTGAGACCGGCAGAAAAACTTTCCGGTTAACACTTGGCGGTACAGATAATGCTGAAGTTCTTTTGAAAAAAACACGAAGGGTTCTGATTGATCTTAATAGAATGATCGCCGAAGAATCTTCGAATTACAACCGTAAGAAGTTTGCTATAAATCCGCTCGGTGAAAAAAAATCTTTTTCTAAAACGGAATATTATGACAAATGGAATAGCATTGAACAAAGCATTCTGAAAATTTCTAAAGAAAAAATACGAATGCACTTAAACACACATAACAGTCAATTACAGGGTCAGGGTTACGAATTATGTTTTGAAGAGGAATTCTTACCCGGGAGACTATCTCTATTCAAGCAGAGGTTTCATGATAGGTTAACCATCGCTTTTGATCTGATGGAAAAATCTTTGGCGGATAAGGGGAAAAGTCTCATCAAAACACTTAAGAAAGAATTTTACAAAGACAATCTTGAAAGAAGAAAGAACGCATTTAAGGAAAGATTATACGACCGCACCGTTCATCCCACACAGATGTATTCGCTGAAATCGGAAATCTTATTTGAAGAGTTGATTGAGCGTGTGATCAAGAAAAAAAATATTACCGAAGTTCTTATTAAGAAATCCTCCGAAGAATTGGTTCAAGAATATCTTGGATTAAATATTGCAATAGTATCAAGCGAAGAACCGGTTGAATTATTGATCGATTTAAAAGCATTTATCGCTGCGGAGAATTATACCAAGCTTTATTCCGGTCAAACATTCCAGGTATTTCATTCATTCTGGGGAGATTGGGACGGAAGCAACCGACCTTCCGGTCAAGGGCATAGCTTGGTTGCATCGGTGGTAATCGAAAATATTGCACGGCAATCTGAGTTACTTAAGCTTCTTCTAAAGTATGAAAACTCTATTAAAATTGATTCTGTTCTATTAAATGAAATAGAAAAATTTCCTGAAACTAATGCCCGCTTTTCCAAACTGCTGAACAAGATAACAATTCTTACTCATCAACTTGAAAAGAGGTACCGAGGCATTCTTCCGTTTAATTTAAAACCGGGTAAGTTCAGACAATTTGGAATGAAGCTTCACATTGCGCAGGATCCTTTAACATCGTTATGGCATCATAACGACCGGCTTGAAAGAAAAATGCTTGAACTTCGTTTGCAGAGAAGAAAAACTCTTGAATACTATTTTTCATTGAACAAGCAGATCAGGAAAACTCTTAACTCATTACTGCCGGCAATTGAAAAGAATATTGGAAACAACGAATTGCTTCTAGAAGCTTGTTTGTATAAAGACTTATTGAAACGATTTATTATCACCCCGCGTATTCATCAGAAAATGATTACCGCACAGGATCAATTTGCGATGGATACAACTGTTCACAACATTAATGAAATTAACGAGATTGCCGAAAAGTATGATAATCCCGGAATGATTTTGGCTCTGCAGGTGAGTATGTCTACTAAGCCGGAAGCGTTGATATCACTTGATAGAAAGATCCGTTCACGGCGTGAACAAAATCAACGCGGTAGTCGGAAGACTGAAAATCCTCCACTCTGGCTTATTCCTCTATTTGAAGATCTTGATGCAGTGGAAAACCTGAATAATTATCTCAACAAAATTTGGGAGTATGCTCTTCAAAGTAGAAGATTGAATCAGGAAACAAGTGAAAGATTCTCTGAAATTATCTGTGAAGTATTCGTTGCCGGTTCGGACCTAAGCCAGCAGGTTGGGCAGGCATCCGGAATGAGCCTGTACAAAAAAGCTAAATACGAATTAACATCTTGGCTTGCAGAAAAGGGTTTGACCGGAAAAGTTAGAATGAAAATGGGAAGCGGAGAATCGATGCAGCGTCAGGGTGGCTATTATTCAACTGTAGCCGGAACAGCAGCGTTTTTCAATTCTTCGGATTCTTTTAAAAGATTTTCAATTCATCTGAAAGAATCTACAAAGAAAAGCACTGAGTATGCTACTACTCCTCTAATGGGAATTTTTGCCGGCGGTGATCTTCGCACATTTCAAAGCGGCATTTCAGAAAAGTTCAGATACATCTCTGCCGATGAATTATCTCAATTGCTCTTTCATATAAAAGAATCTCAAAAATTTTATGAGACCGAAATTGTTAGAGCAGGTGAACCGCTTGTTGAAACTCGGCTGCAATTTCGTTCACGCGGTTTGCAGGAATTGGAAAGACTCACAATCGGAAGAAAAGATAATTTGTTTGATGAGTTCTTGTTAATCTTAACAGAAAATTTCAGACAAATTTTATACGGAAGAGAAGAAGACGTTGTTGGTATTCACATTATTTCATATTTTATTGCAAGAGCTGCTCCGCCTTTAAGAGACAGACCTACAATCCGTCCGGGACACGGAGTAACCGGAAATGCGGGACAGAAAATTCTTGAGAAAATTGCAGAGACAATTCCTTTTTCTCGTTACGGAAGTTTGCTGCGGGCAATTGCACATAACCAATCTCAGACTACCGTACTTGGAATTAATCAATTAACAACGGGACTATTCAGGGCACTGGATATTTTTTCTCAGAAAGAATTTGCTGAAGGGGAAGCCCTTTCATTAATAGAAGATCGAATTCTTCCCAATCTGCCCGTTTATGAAATTTTGCATTCGTTACGAGTCTATCACGATGTTGAGCTTATCTATCTGAATAAATTGGAAAAAGCATTTCCCGCTGCCAATTCCGCATTCCTTGCATTGCGGGAAGATATTGATTCGATGAATAAATATTTATCTCTATTCCAGCGTGAATTATTAAGAAGACACGGATTAGATGTAGCCGATTTTTTCGAAGCCGGTAGATTCATTTCTAATCTGTTACCAACTCTTCGCCCCGATCTTGCCGTTCTTCTTCAATCAAATTTGTTCAATACGGATTCGGAGATTTTGCTCTCATCAATAAAGGGTAATGTTGATCAGAGATGGGTTGATGCGATGAAAAAACTTCTTGTAGTTCCCGATCAAGTAAAATTGTGGCGTGAAAAAATTTGGTATCTCCTTGAGCAACCCGTTTTTCAGAGAGTTGCTAGTTTTTCTGAACTAGCAATTGCTCTGCATTCGCTCTCATCAAATAACGCGACTAAGGAATTACCATTTGCACCCAAAAAAATAAAACTGTCATCAGAAGTAACCAATTTCTTCCAGATGTCCGGTGATGATAATATGCGCCAATTTCTTGCCGCTGCTTTTGAATATCTCTCCACTGTTTCGGAAGGGATGGTTGAAGTGCCGATTAATATAATACGTGCAATTAAAGAAGTAGAAAGAATAATAAAAATTGAAGAACAGGCGCTCTCCTTAAAGCAGCAGGACCTTTTGAGATTTTACCTGTTGCAGATTGCGCATCTGACCGGTGAAAACGGTTGATCTTTGAATAATAGATAGTCTTCTAAAAAAATTAATATAATTAGAATAAAGAGTTAATTATGTATTCGAAAACTAAGATTGTTCAGCAAGGATTTCACGATGCATGCGGAATTGGATTTGTCGCCGAGCTTTCAGCCATTCCTTCGCGAAGAGTTATAGATCTTTCAATAGAAGCATTAAAAAACATGTCGCACCGCGGCGCTTCTGGCTCGGATGAAAGAACAAGCGATGGAACCGGACTCTTAACAGATATTCCGAAAGAGTATTTCAGACTTGTTCTAGAAGAGGAACTTGAGACTAAATTTCAAGACGAGAAACTTGGAATTGCGATGGTGTTTACAACAGAGAAAGAATTATCGGATCTTGAAAAAGAGTTTAAGAAAAAATCTGCCGAACTTAATATCAAATACATTGGAGTGAGAGATGTTCCAGTTAATAAATTGGTACTTGGTGAAATTGCAAAAGAAACTTGTCCTCTAATTGTTCAATTCTTTTTTAGAGAAAAAAATGAAAATAATGATTTCGAATCGAGACTTTATCTTCTTAGAAAATCAGTAGAGAAAAAAATAATAGAAGCTAACGGAGAAACATTTATCTGTTCACTTTCAAGTAAAACTATTGTTTATAAAGGAATGATGAAACCGCAGCACCTTGCCCGTTTTTATTCCGATCTTAATCAACCAGAATACAAAGTAAAAGTGTCTCTCTTTCATGAAAGATTTTCTACGAATACGATTTCAAGTTGGAGTATGGCTCAGCCATTTAGAATGTTAGGACACAACGGTGAGATCAATACGATTAAAGGAAATCGGTTATGGATGCAGACACGTGAAGCCACAATCAAATCTAACTTTTGGAATGAACAACTTGAAGAACTAAAACCAATTGTATCGCAAACCGGCAGCGATTCTTATTCTCTCGATAATATTTTAGAGTTCTTAGTTCGAAGCGGAAGAAGTTTATTTCACAGTGCAATGATGCTCATCCCGGAACCATACATCTTTGATTGTAGTATGAAACAAGAGCAAAAAGATTTTTATATATATCATGAGAACCTTATTGAACCTTGGGATGGACCCGCAGCGCTTGTTTTTACTGATGGAGATTTAGTCGGTGCAAAATTAGATAGAAACGGTCTGCGCCCCTTACGCTATACTATGACAAAAGACGGTTTAGTTATAATGGCTTCCGAAGCCGGCGTTGTTGATATAGATGAAGAGAATATTTTGCTGCATCATCACATGAAGTCGGGCGAGAATTTTGCTATCAAACTTGACGGCAGCGGCATAATGACAAATAAAGAGATTACGGAAAATGTTGCTCAGAACGATAAATATTCCGAAAAGGTCAAGAGCCATTTGTCCGCTCTCGAAAGAGGAAATGATTATGAAGAGTTTGGCGAATTCGGTCTTCCCGAAGAAGGATTTGATAAACGGTTGCGTATTGCATTTGGAATTGATAAAGAAGATATGGAACGTTTCATAATCCCAATGGCTGAAAGCGGAAAAGAATCTGTCGGTTCTATGGGTGATGACACTCCGCCAGCTTTTATTTCTACTCAGAGCAGAAAATTTTACGATTACTTCAAACAACAATTTGCGCAAGTAACAAATCCGTCTATTGATTCGATACGCGAAAGATATGTAATGAGTTTATACCGGTATATAGGAAGTGAAAGTGATCTACTGAACTATTCAAATACATTCAGTGGTGCTATTAGAATTGATAGCCCGGTTCTTTCTCCACGTGAAGTTAAACTGCTTCTTGATAAACATTATTGGTTTCCGCATGTTATTGTAAAATGTCATCTTAATATTGAAGAAGATCTGTCAAAAAGAATTAAAGAAATTAGAACCGAATGTGAGAAAGCAGTAATTAACGGAACCAAAATAATTTTTCTTTCCGATGAAGGATTACAGCCGAATCATGTTCCAATTCCGATGCTTTTGATAGTATCTGCCGTTCATCAATATTTGATTAAGAAAAAATTAAGAAACAATTGCGCTCTATTATGTTTTACCGGTGATGTAGTTGAAGATCATCATGTTGCAGGTTTGGTTGCATTCGGTGCAAGCGCTGTATATCCTTATATGGCATATGAACTCATTCGAGAAAATTTTTCTAATGAAGATTGGATCGGAAAACTTAGCAATTACCGTAATGCTTTGGAAAAAGGTCTTCTCAAAATTATGGCGAAGATGGGAATCTCTACAGTTAGCAGCTATCATGGAAGCATGCTGTTTCATGCAATAGGAATTTCTCAGTCACTTATAGATGAATATTTCCCATCTATTAAAAGCGCTTTGGGCGGAATTGATCTCGCTGCTCTAAAAAAATCTCTTTTAGATAAAAGCAAAAAAGCATTCTCAGGTAATCTTGAATTAGATGAAGTAGGAAGATTTAGATTTCGGAAAGACGGTGAAGCGCACGGATTCTCTCCAACAACATTCAAAAAGATTCATAACATTTCTCAAAATAAAAATATTGCTGTTACAGACGAGGAACAACCCGTTTATTTAAGAGATTTTCTGGAAGTAAAAAAACTAAAGTCAATTCAGATAGAAGAGGTTGAGTGTGCAGAACAGATCTTAAAAAGGTTCGGTCTTGGTGCAATCTCCTTCGGAGCTATTTCTGAAGAAACACACCGCACACTTGCACGCGCTGCAACAATTCTTGGAATAAGAAGCAATACCGGCGAAGGCGGTGAGCAGAAAGACCGTTATAGTATTTCAAATCCTGATAAAAGCGAGAACTGTTATACCAAACAAATTGCCAGCGGAAGATTTGGAGTTACAACTTCTTACTTAACCGCCGCAAGAGAAATACAAATTAAAATTGGGCAGGGAGCTAAACCAGGCGAAGGGGGTCAACTTCCCGGTGAAAAAGTAACACTCTCAATCGCAAATAATAGACATACAACGCCGAGTGTGCCCTTAATTTCTCCACCACCGCATCATGATATATATAGTATAGAAGATCTTGCTCAATTGATATACGACTTGAAGCAAGTAAATCCAAGAGCGAACATTTGTGTAAAACTTGTATCGCAATTTGGAATTGGAATAATTGCATCGGGAGTAGTTAAAGCCGGAGCCGATACAATTTTAATCAGCGGTAATGATGGTGGGACAGGCGCAAGTCCGCTCGGTTCATTAAAACATACAGGCTTGCCTTGGGAGATTGGTCTTTCTGAAGTTCATAGAACTTTAACTCAAAACGGTTTACGAAATAAAGTTACTTTACGGATTGACGGCGGGTTGAAAAATGCCCGCAATGTAATTATAGGCGCAATGTTGGGTGCCGAAGAATATGATTTTGGAACTTCTGCTCTTGTAGCTCTTGGATGTGTTATGGCTCGACAATGTCATCTTAATACTTGTCCTGTTGGAATTGCAACACAAGACATAGAGCTTAGAAAGAAATTCAAAGGTAAACCGGAAAATCTCGTTAACTACCTGAAAAATATTGCAGAAGAAATAAGAACGATTCTTTCTGAAACCGGATTTAGAAATCTTGATGAAATTATCGGACGTAATGATTTGTTGAAAGAGAAAAGTCAATACAAAAAATTACTTGAAGAAAAAAATATTGATTTAGCATCCCTTTTATCAAAAGATGAAAAACATAATCTCTTTTTTAATAGTAAAGAGAAAATAAAAGCACCGGCAAAAAAATTTGAACAACATTTTTCTGAAGGTATAAATGAAGAAGTTCTTCCTGCTATAATGACTCACGGAAGAGCGATTGTAAGTAGAAAATTAAAAAATACAGATCGCGCAGTAGGCAGCAGAATATCGGGATTGATATCTTTCTTATATGGTCACGGAGAATTCAAAGGTTCTATACAATATCAATTGAATGGTGCGGCAGGACAAAGTCTGGGAGCTTTCTTGGTAGATAATATTGAACTACGTCACTGCGGTGTTGCAAATGATTATGTCGGTAAAGGAATGAGCGGCGGTCTGATTACAATTAGATTTCCACGAACACTTAGAAAATCGCTTGAAGGAAATACAATAATTGGAAACGTAGCATTATACGGTGCGACCGGTGGAGAAGTTTTTATTGCCGGGAAAGCGGGTGAGCGCTTTGCTGTTCGTAATAGTGGTGCAGCAGCAGTTGTAGAAGGCGTCGGCAATCATTGTTGTGAATATATGACACGCGGATTAGTAATTGTACTGGGTGAGACTGGTAAAAACTTCGGTGCTGGAATGACTGGCGGTGTAGCTTTCATTTATAATAAACGTTCTTCGGTTGAAAAGGATTTAAATAAAGAATATGTAAAAATTGATCAACTTAAACGTCCAGATGAAGATTTGGTTTACAAATATCTTGTTAATCATGAATTCCACACCGGTTCAACAATAGCTAAGGTGATTTTGGAAAATTGGGAGGTCGAAAAAAATAATTTTGTAAAAATTTGTCCCCGTGCTATCGAGGCAGTAGATTTTACTAAAATTTATGATGAACAATTTAACAACAGACTTCTAGAAGTCTTTAACTAACGATTTCGGCTAGGCCCCAAGATTGTTGATTGTAATAAGACAAGATGTTATACTTACTCATGCAAAAACCGAAAAAAATATTCTCTCTTTTTATTTTGATTAGCTTTGGACTATTCTTTGCCCATAGTGAATTGAATTTCCTATGCGAAGCTGCGCAAGGATTAATTTCTCCAAGAGTTTTAGTTTTCAATCGGTAACGCTTGATACAGCGATCATTGAATTCAATGATGTAACAAAAAAATTCAATTTTGATAAACTGTTCTCCATCATCACAGATGATATCACGGTCGAAAAGAAAAACCAGAACGAAATAATTATTCCGTTTCATCAATCACCCAAGATTATCATTTCCACAAACTATACAATTGAAGGATCCGACGATTCGACTTTAGAGAGGCAATTCGTAATAGAGTTTTCGGACCACTACAATAAAGCACACCGTCCAATTGATGAATTCCGTCATAGATTTTTTGATGAATGGAGTAATGAAGAATGGAATTCGTTTCTCAATTGCATGATCGGCTGCCTTCAGCTCTATCTGAGTAAAGGTTTGATTCAATGTAAGCATATCAATCTTGAAAAGAAAAAGATGATTGATTCAACTTGCGAAGAATTTGTCGAATATTTTGAAACGCTGGGAATGAATGTTGAACATAACAAAAAAGATTTACTCGAGGATTTCAAGAAAAATTATGAGGAATTCTCAGAACTAAAACTTACCAAGTTCACCCGGTGGCTGAAAGAAGCTACCAGAATAAAAGGAATTGGTGTGAGTGAGAGAAAATCCGGAGTTGACAGAATGATAAAGTTCCTTGATGGTAAAGCAACATCAGTAAAACCAGAAGAAAATTTTGAGCTTTTTTGAAAAAAAAACTTCCTTCTTCTTTTCTCTTGATAGAAAAGAAGCAAAAGATCAAGACTGCAAAAAAATGACTAAGAATTTCGTTCACTACACTACAAGAAATGAACTCGTCCCGACTTCCTCGGAACTCAAACAGCATTTCTTGTTTAACGTTTCGTTCGCTCATTCTTCTAACGTCATTTTTTTGAGGTCGATTTTAGAAAGAAAGTTAAGAGTTGGACGTTTTATTGTAATGAAAATGTCCAATTGGACAGTTTGAAATTTTAGAAAAAGCCAGATGTTAATAAAATTATGGGAGACTGAAAATGAAACTTACTCCTCTGAAAGCAATCAAGAAACATTGTCTAGAATGTTCCGGCTACGAAAAGAAAGAAGTCTGGGAGTGCAAGATTACAGATTGTGTTTTGTTTAATTATCGTTTGGGAAGAAATCCTAAAAGAACAGGAATTGGTTTTTCAAAAAATCTTCACTCAAATGCAAATTCTGAAAAATGTGATGATTTAGTATCAACCCGATTAGTTTATACGGAAACTGAGAATTGAGAGGCAGAAATTTCTAAAGGAAGGAAAAATAAAGGATACTTGCAGAATGTTAAGAGGTTGTGTCTAATCTTCATACATGTCAATTTATAAACGACAAAATACCATTTGACATTGAGTTCTAATTTTGCGATTTTTCATTTGAACAATTGCTCAAATGTTATGAACAAAGGCAACATAGTTTGTGAAGTCGAATTAATTGATGAGAAGAAAGTAAAAGCAGTTAAGAAAAAATTGCCTCAAGATACTTTAATAAATCAGCTTTCTGAAACTTTTAAGAGTCTGAGTGATTTTACAAGATTGAAAATTTTACTTTCACTTGCTGAAGAAGAACTGTGCGTTTGCGATATAGCAGCATTAACCGGTGTTTCTGTTTCGGCAACTTCGCACCAATTAAGGTTGTTAAAGAATGCACGATTAGTAAACTATATAAAAGAAGGAAAGATGGTTTATTACTCGTTAGATGACGAACATATCAACAAAATTGTAAATGAAGCAACCAAGCATTGTTTAGAATAAACCAGATTTTATGTCGATACGTAAGTTAAATAGAATTTCAAAGGCGATTGCAACCATAATTATGACAATAATTATGGTTGCTTTTCTTCACTCCGAGACTGGACTGTTTAATTTTGACAAGGGTAATCACAGCACACACGATTATTGCCAAATTGTTAAGAATACCAACACTCATTCACAGATACTCCGAGATAATCTCCCTAAACTCGAACTTAACAAAGATATTTGCATTCGTTGTTTTGATGAGATTGAAGCACAAGAAACACAAACTTCTTTTGAAAGAGCTGACTATAATTTAAAAGCAATAACATCTACTGATTTATATCTATTTAACAATACATTGCTGATTTAACCAACCTCTATTCATTTCGTTCCGCCAGTGGCGGACAAGTATTCCCTTTACGGGATAATTGTAATTAATAATAAAATTATTTGGAGAAAGAATGAGTGTGAAATATATTTTTCTCTTGTTGTTCTGTTCATCAATAATTGTAACAGCGCAGCAAGTTGAAGATTCTATTAAAATCAATGAAACAGAAATAACTTTGCGGCAAGCTATTGATACAGCGCTGTCTAAGAATCCTAATTTAAAAGCATTTGTGTATGAGATCTCTTCTTTAGAGAAAATTAAAATACAAGCCGGGCTGATTCCAAATCCCGAAGCCGGTTTTGAAGCGGAAGATTTTTTCGGAGGGAAAGAATTAAGTGGAATTAAGGGAAGCCAATTTACTGTTAGGGGAAGCCAGCTGTTTGAACTTGGCGGCAAGAGAAGCAGCCGTGTTAATCTTTCTGACAAAGCAATTAATTCTGCGGAAGGCAATTATGAATTACTAAAGCTTGATGTAATTGCACATGTAAAATCGGCTTTTTTTGGTCTATATAAAATTCATCATCAAATAGCATTACAGCAGAAGTTTATTCAAATAAATGAAGAGATATTAAGAACGGTATCTGAACGTGTAAATGCCGGAAGAACTTCTCCGGCTGAGGAATCGAAGGTAAAGGTTGCTTTGATTAATAGCAGAATTGAATTGCAGCGGCTGAAGAGAGACTATTCTTCTGCACAAACAAAATTGAATTCTCTCATCGGCGCAGTCAGAAAAGATTTGGTCCCTTCAACAGATTTGTTTGAGAATCTTTTTACTCCGCCAAATTGGGAAAATATTCTGCAAGATTTGGAAAGTATTCCTTCAATAAAAAATCTTAGTAACGAAACTAATTTTAGAAAAGCACAGCTTGAGTTAGAGAAGTCACAGGCAATACCGGATTTAACTGTTGGCGGCGGAGTCCGGTATTTAAATGAACTTAAAACAAATTCCTTTGTAGCTGGACTTTCCATTCCGCTGCCGTTTTTTAATAGGAACCAGGGCAATATCCAATCTGCTGAAGTAAGAATTCAGCAGATGGATGAGATTATTAGAGCGCAGAGACTTTCTGTTATTTCGTCCCTTAATACATCTTTCAATAATCTGTTAAGCGCTTATAACAATGCGACGCAGTTGAAAGAAAGTATTTTGCCGGAGTCGGAAAAAGCTTACAATATAACACGAGATGGATATTTGCAGGGAAGATTCGCATTCATTGATTTGTTAGATGCGCAGAGAACTTTGTTTGAAACTCAAACACAATACTTGCTTGAGTTGTCGGATTACTACAACTCATTGATAGAAATAGAAAACGTAACAGGTAAATCTTTTTTAAAATAAAATAATATGAGTAAACTAATGGAAAAAAATAAAATTAGGTTAGCGGGACTAATTGTTGTAACCGCACTACAAATCTTTTTTATGATTGGATGTTCAAATGACGAGCCAAAAGAAAAAATAGCTAAAACAGAAAAGCAAAACGAAAACGCTGGACACAGCGCGGCGATAAAACTTACAGACAATGAGCTAAAAGAATTTGGCATTGAAATAAAACAAGCTGGGGCGGGAGTAATTACCAACCACATTGATTTAACCGGCGAAATAAAGGCAGAACCTTCACGGCTTTCGCATATTATTCCCCGCTTTCCGGGAATTGTAAAGGAGGTTTATAAAACTGTTGGAGAGAGGGTCAAGCAGGGCGAAGTTCTTGCAGTAATTGAAAGCAATGAAAGTCTCACTCCCTATGAAGTTAAATCTTTGGTTGATGGAACAATTATCGAACTGCATATGGCAAAAGGTGATTTGGTTGGCGGAGATCAAGTTGCTATTACTGTTGCTAATCTTGATAAAGTTTGGACTATACTAACTATTTATCAAAGAGACATTAACAAAATAAAAGCCGGGCAGCGCGCTTTGGTTTCTCTTAGCGCTGAAGAAAAAGGAGAGGAAGGAATAATCTCTTATTTAAGTCCCGTTGTTGATGAAAAAACCAGGACGGCATCGGCAAGAGTAATACTGAATAACTCTTCCGGTAAATGGCGCCCGGGAATGTTTGTCTCGGCAAAAATTTTTGTTAGTGAAAAGAAGCTGTCTCTTGTTATAGAAAAATCTGCTCTTCAAACACTGAAAGACAAGACCGTTGTGTTCATTAAAAGAGGAAATGAATTTTTCCCTCAGCAGGTGAATACAGGAATGGTAAATGATATGAATGTTGAAATTACTTCAGGGCTTCAGCCGGGTCAGCAATATGTATCGAAAGGTTCATTCACTCTCAAAGCCGAACTTCTAAAAGAATCTTTCGGCGGCGAGGAATAAGGAGAGAATATGAATAGAATAATAGATTTTGTATTACGCAACCGGCTCTTAATAGTTGTGTTTGCAGTAATAGTGATGGCTGCTGGCTATATCAGCTACAGGCAGCTTCCGATTGACGCTTTTCCGGACGTTTCGCCAGTGCTTGTACAGGTGTTTACTCAGACAGAGGGATTAGCTCCGGAGGAAATTGAAAAATATGTAACCTTTCCGGTAGAAACTGCGATGAACGGACTGCCAAATCTGAAACTCATCAGGTCGGTTTCAAATTTTGGACTGTCTGTTGTAAATATTTATTTCGAAGATGGAACAGATATTTATTTTGCGAGGCAACTTGTTAATGAGCGGCTCCAGGAAGCAAGAGAACAAATTCCCGAAGGTTTCGGCAACCCGGCAATGGGACCTATTTCTACTGGGATGGGTTTAATTCTTTTTTATTATTTAGAAGATGAGACCGGTAAATACAGTTTAGAAAACCTAAGAACTATCCAAGATTGGCTTGTAAAATACCAATTGCAAACAGTTCCGGGTGTAACTGAAATTCTTGGAATCGGCGGCTGGGAAAAACAATACCAAGTTGTTGTTGATCCCAACTCTCTTCTTCGTTATGATATAACGATCAACGATGTTGTTGATAAAATCAAAGCAAATAATTTAAATGTCGGCGCGCAATTCTTAGAGAAGAATGCAGAAGAATTTACCGTACGTTCAACGGGACTCGCTTCCGACATAAAAGATATAAATAACATAGTAATAAAATCCGAAGACGGCGTGCCAGTTTATTTAAATCAAATTGCAAATGTAAAAACCGGTGGCGCTATAAGAAGAGGCGTGCAAACGAGCAACGGCGTTGGCGAAGTAGTAGCCGGAATGGTTGTTAAGTTGTATGGAACGAACTCTTCAACTGTAATACGTGAGGTTGAAGAAAAATTATCTGAAATAAATAAATCGCTTCCCAAAGGAATAAAAATAGTTCCATACTACCAACAAAAAACTCTTGTGGAAGCAGCAGTAAAAACTGTTACAGATGCGCTGCTCGAAGGTATTGTTTTGGTGGTTATAATCTTGATGGTATTCCTTGGCGCAATAAGACCAAGCATAGTCGTAGCAATTGCAATTCCGTTTTCTGTTCTCTTCGCAATGATTGGAATGAAATTTTTCGGAATTTCTGCAAACCTTATGTCGTTCGGAGGATTGGCAATAGCAATTGGTATGATGGTGGATGGTGCTGTTGTTATCGTTGAAAATACAGACCGGCTCTTGCGGGCAAGCCAGCCGGGCGAATCAAAGATTCATATCATTGCAAAAGCTTGCAAAGAAGTAATCAAGCCGATCACTTTTGCAGTAATGATAATCATAATTGTTTTTCTCCCATTGTTCACGCTTCAGGGAGTCGAAGGAAAAACATTCAAGCCGCTTGCTTACACAATTGCTCTTGCAATGTTCGGTTCTTTGCTGTTCGGAGTTTTTGTGGCTCCAGTTCTCGCTTCTTTCTTTATGAAAAAACATTCTAAAAAGAAATCGCCACATACCGGGATGACTTCGGCAAGAGCTGAACATGCAGAAAGCGGTAAAGAACATTCCCCAAATGGACAAGCAGAAGAAGAGCAAATCTGGATTCTAAAATTGTTGATAAAAATTTATAGACCGGTTGTAACTTTCTTTGTTAAGAAAAGAATAGCCGCCATTGTGCTTGCCGTAATTTTATTAATTATCGGAGCGTTCATATTCCCTCGACTCGGTTCTGAATTTACTCCAACTCTTCAGGAAGGGACTTTGATTTTAAGAATGACAATGGCTCCCTCTATTTCTCTTACAGAAAGCACACGTCTTACACTTATTGCAGAGAGAAGGTTAATGAAAGTGCCGGAAGTTACCGGCGTAGTAACAAGAATTGGCAGAGGCGAAGTAGGCGCTCATACCGACCCGGTAAACAACGCGGAAATGTACATTTTATTAAAGCCAAGAGAACAATGGAGAAATCATGCAACGCAGCAGGAGCTTGAGGGATTAATTAGAAAAGACTTCGGTGAAATTCCGGGCGTTCTAACCAACTTTACACAGCCGATTCAAATGTCGGTTGATGAGCTTCTTGAAGGCGTAAGAGCGGAACTTGCCATTAAACTTTTTGGCGATGACCTTGACATATTAAAAAACAAAGCTGATGAAATCGCAGCTCAGATAAAAAAAGTAAACGGCTCCGCCGATGTACAGGTTGATCAGGTATCCGGCGCACCACAATTAAGTATCTTAATTGATCGTCATGCGATAGCGCGGTACGGAATAAACGTTGAGGATATTCAGCAAGCTGTAAGGACTGCAATTGGTGGAGAAACTGCCGGACAAATATTTGAAGGTGTAAAACGGTTCGATATTTATGTCCGCTTTGATGAGGAATTTAGAAAGGATATAAATTCTATCGGCGCTTTATTGATTAGATCTCCGTCCGGCACCGAAGTGCCATTAAGCCAATTAGCGGAAATTAAGGAAGTAGTTGGGCCCCGGCAGATAACGCGCGAGAGCAACCAAAGATTTATAACAATCCAGTGCAATGTAACCGGGCGCGACATAGGTTCATTTGTTGCCGAAGGGCAAAAAGTAATTGACGGCAAAATAAAACTTCCGCCCGGATATTTTGTAACGTGGGGCGGACAGTTTAAGCTGCAGCAGGAAGCTAATGCAAGATTGGCAGTTGTAGTTCCAATTACGTTGTTCATAATTTTCATTATGCTTTTCTCCAGCTTTAACTCGCTGAAAAATTCTCTGCTGATATTCTTAAATATACCGTTGGCTTTAGTCGGCGGCATTGTTGGTTTATGGATTTCCGGGCAGAATCTTTCAGTGCCGGCTTCAGTTGGATTCATTGCTCTATTCGGTATTGCACTGCTGAACGGAATAGTTCTGGTAACATATTTAAATCAGTTACGAATGGAAGGACTAGATGTTGACGAAGCGTCAATTCAGGGAGCGTGTTTAAGAGTAAGACCGGTTTTAATGACCGCACTTGCTGCAGCGCTCGGAATGATTCCGCTTTTGTTTGCAACCGGAATCGGAAGTGAAGTGCAAAGACCTCTGGCAACGGTTGTAATCGGCGGATTGGTTACATCAACAACTTTAACGTTGCTGGTTGTTCCGGCTTTATACAAATGGTTTGCAATTAAAGTAACAGAAGGCGAAATGTAAAAGCCCATCCCAGCCCTTCCCAAAGGGAAGGGCTTTTAGGGAATAGAAATTGAATCCCGTTAGGGATGAAATATTTATAGAGATGCAAAGCCCGAGGGAATTAAAATTCCGTAGGGATGATATATAAAAATTTAAACCAACGGACAAAGGACAAACAAATGAAAGAAATAAAAGCAATAATCAGGCAATTCAAATTAGATGATGTCATTACTGAGCTTCATAAAATAGAAGGACTGCCGGGAATTACAATTTCCGAGATTAAGGAATTTGGCAAAGGGAAAGGTGCTGAAGAAACTATCAGCGAGGGTTTGCATCAATTAATTCCAAAAGTTAAAATTGAAATTGTTGTACACGATGATTTGGTTGATGAAATTGTGAATACAATCCAGAAAACAGCACACACAGGCAATCCGGGAGACGGTAAAATATTTGTTATTGAAGTTAAAGAAGTTGTAAAGATACGAACAAATGAAAGAGGCGAAGAAGCGATTTAACTACCTACACTAAAGTTGCGGTAGTTAAAATGGAAAATGATAAATGGAAGATGTAAAAGACAATAAAACCGGGTGTAAAATAATCGAGCGGCAGTTATGGATTGGAATATAGAACTCATAATGACTCTACGAGCGCTACTTTCAGCTGTCCTCGGAGCTGCAATAGGATACGAAAGGGAAGGACATGGGGGCGATGCCGGCATACGAACCTATGCAGCAGTTTCACTCGGCGCTTGTATTTTCGGACTCATTTCATCTCATATTCCCGATACAGACCCGGCACGTATTGCAGCCGGAGTTGTTACAGGTGTCGGATTCCTTGGTGCCGGGGTTATATTGAGAGAACAAGGAAGGATAGCAGGATTAACAACCGCTGCTACCGTTTGGGCAACGGCATCTGTTGGATTGGCGATTTCTTTCGGTATGTATATCCTGGGAACATTGACGTCAGTAATAATTTTTTCCTTGCTATCCATACATCATCTGAAACTGTTGAAAAGGTTGAAAAGAAAAAGAGCAACGGATGAAGGAGATTAATAATGCCCCACAACCATAATCATTCGCACAGCCGCCAACACCGCAATTATAATAAAGCTTTTGGTTTCGGCATTGCATTAAATGTAATCTACATTGTGGTTGAGGTTGTATTTGGATTAATTATTAATTCAATGGCATTGATAGCTGATGCCGGACATAATTTTAGTGATGTTTTGGGATTACTGCTTGCTTGGGGTGCAGCTTATTTAGCCGGATTTTCTGTTACGAATAAAAGAACTTATGGCTTCAGAAAATCAACTATACTTGCTGCACTGTTTAATGCAATCATTCTGCTAGCTGCGGTTGGGGCAATAACTATTGAATCAATAAGAAAAATTCTTGAACCGGAACCGGAACCAATAGCCGGAACTACTATGATGATTGTTGCTGGAGTTGGAGTTATAATAAATACTTTAACCGCTCTTCTTTTTATGAAAGGACGAGAAAAGGATTTAAATATCAAAGGAGCTTTTCTTCATATGGCGGCAGATGCCGGAGTTTCTTTGGGCGTTGTTGCCGCAGGATTTCTAATTAATCTTACCGGATTCTTTTTGCTTGACCCGATAATCAGTCTTGTAATTGTAATTGTTATAACAATAGGAACGTGGAGCTTATTAAAAGATTCATTTCATCTTTCTATGGATGCTGTTCCAAGGAATATAGTATTTGAAGAAGTAAAAAAATATTTAAGCTCTCTTGAGGGTGTGGAAGAAGTTCACGATCTTCATATCTGGGCAATGAGCACTACAGAAACAGCATTAACGGTTCATCTTGTTATTCCCGGGGAACAAAAAAATGATAAATTCGTAAGCAAAGTTTGTGAACAGCTTCATCGTAAGTTTAGTATTGAGCACTCGACAATACAGATAGAGAAAAGCTCGCAAAGTGCGAGCCACGAAGATGTGAATGTTTGATATGAAAAGTAGATGAGCTATGACAAAACAATTAAAACATTTGATTACCTTTTTTGTATTGCTGATGGTTATGCTTGATGCGACTTTAATTGCACAGCCAGATGCGCTAAGAACAAACAATAACAAAATTGAGAAAGCCGGAGATAATCTTTTAGACCAACTCACAGAAGGAGAAGATGATATTGAGAGTGTTCGCAAGTATTATGAAAAGATTCTTGAAGAAGACAGCACGAACTACGATGCACTTACTAACCTTGGAGTAATTTATCAGTACGCCGGAGGCAGAGAGAATATGGAAAAATCACTCGGCTATTTTGAGAAAGCAGTAAAGTTCCATCCACAGAAAGCAAGAGCATACCATAACCTTGGCATTCTCAACAGCATAATAGGAAATCTTGATGAAGGAGTTAATAATCTTAATAAAGCTGCGGAGCTTGATTCGAAAAGTCCAAACTCAATCCGGCAATTGGGAATTATTTATTTGCAGAATGAAAAGCTCAATGAAGCAATAGAATCTTTTAATCGTGCTTTGGAGAGAAATAATAAAGATACTGAAAGTTATGTGGGAAAATCACTTGCTTACTGGCTGCTAAAAGATTATGATAATGTTATTGCTGTAATAAGTGAAATGCAGTTGCTCGGATTGCGGTTCAGCCGAATGGAACTGCTTCTTGCCGATGTTTATTTTAAGAAGAAGGATTATGAAAAAGCAATTAGGTATGCTAAGATTGACGAAGAAGAAAATTCAGCTCAAGCTGAAGGGCATTATTTACTTGGTCAACTTTACAAAATAAAAAATGAAAAGGATAAGTCTGAGTTTGAATTTGAGGAAGTAACTGAAATTAGGCAGCAAAATCCTAAAGCAAGTCTGGGGCTTACCATAAACATATTTTTTGATGCAACATTAAGATAGATAGATGAAAGTAATGAACAAATTATTACAAAAGGAAATACCTACTAAATTGATTTTATCTATAATGAACAGGACGATGGGAAGTAAAAGAAAAAAAATATTAAGCGGAACGGTAGTATTAGCCATAGCGATAAGTCTTGTTCATCTTTTAACATTCTCCCAAAAAGAAATATATCTTGATTTTCTGCATCAGCTTTTAACAAAATTATATTTTTTACCGGTTCTTTTAGCTGCCCTATATTTAGGTATAAAAGGAGCGATAAGACTGGCGCTGGTTGTTTCATTATTGTATCTCCCGCACTCTATAAATACAGGTCTTTTTTCAAAGTTTTATATTGCAGAAAATCTTTCTGAATTAGTATTAATCTGGGTAGTTGGAATAATTGCAGGTGTTCTGATAGATAGATTAAAAAAAGTTCAAACGGAGAAAGCCCGGTTAGCGACATTAGAAAAAGTATCAACCGTTATTAATGTAGTTAATAACGATATAATGAATGATTATTCTGCTTGTGATGGGTTAACGAAATCCCTCACCAAAATTTATAATAATGGTGACGGAAATTCTTTTACTGTAAAATTGTTATCGGAAAAATTAGAGCGTTTAGGTTCGCACATATCACATCTATCTAATCTTGCTGCGCCTAAACCGGTTAAGAAAATTAAATATAATTTTTTACATCTTACTAAAAAATGTGCGAATGAAATTATACAGAACAACCCCGGTTATAATTTTTCTTTTAAGAGTGAAGCAAAGCTGCCGCCGGTTTATATGGATGTAAGGCAAATTGAATTTGCCGTTAAGCAAATTTTACAAAGCTTCATTGAACAAAACGCAGGGAAAAAAGAGCTTGTAATATCGGCAGCAAAGAAAAATGAGATGGTTGAAATATCTTTAACTCTTAATGGAAAGAAAAAAACTGTAAAAAATAAAGGAACAGAGGTTTTTGATTTAATAGCTAACCCGGAAAAAGGATACTCGTTTGCACTCGCTTCTTCAATTATAAGTTCGCACAGCGGTAATGTAAAGTTTGAAACTGGTGAAAGCGGTATCAAGTCAATCTATCTGAATATGCCGGTAAAATGAAATGTGATTATTGAAAATAAAATATTTTAGGTGAATCAATGAAAAAATTATCGAAATTAATTTTGCCCGTAATCTTTATAGTGGTTATAGCCATAATGTATTTTACATATTTTGCCAAAACGGATGAAGTAGGTTCATTAGATAAATTCAGCCCGGGCAGTGAGATAAACCAGGAGATAAATCTATTCGTTGTTAAATCCAAGGGATTTGAAAGAGATGCAAGCGGCAACATAAGCTCTTTTTATGCAATGGATAAGAACAATGTTGAAGTTCAGGTTACATCCCACGAGCCAATACCGCCGGAAGTTGCCAATGCAGAAGTTGTTGAACTGCTCGGGCATATGCACGGGAATAGTCTTGTGGCTGCAAAGATTACAATTATCAAATGATTTTGTGTTAGAAAAATTTATTAAACAATCTGAGAGACATTTTATGTTAGGAAATATTCTATTGGTTGCAGCGTTATTGTTAGCTTTATATTCACTGTTAATGTATTACATGGCATACAAAGGATTTGAAACGATTGGTAAAGCCAGGATTGGTTATCATTTAACTGCTATAACGGTTTTAATTGCTTCTTTCTTATTGCTTCTCTTCATACTTAACCATCAATATCAATACAAGTATATTTTTGAATACAGTAGCAGCGAACTTTCTACAGGACTTTTAATCTCTTCATTTTTTGGCGGGCAGGAAGGGAGCTTTTTACTTTGGCTTTTATTTACAGTGCTGATTGGGCTGGTAGTTATTAAACAGGCTTCAAAAGAAAAAAATTTTGAACCGCACGTAATGATGCCTTTTCTTCTTGTCGTAATCTTTCTGCTGGTTATGATAAATCCATTGTTAAAAAGTCCATTTAACTATTTATGGACTGACCCCACTTTTGTTGATACAAAATTTATTAATCAGAATATCTTAGGATATTCATTTATGCAAAATTTTATTTTTCAGGATAAAGACGCCGGCAAAACTTTTGTTAAAATAAGTGAAGAGTTGATTAATGCAATCAAAGCAAACGGTTTATCAATAGATAATTTAATTGTTCAGGGAAAAGGGCTGAATCCATTGCTGCAAAACTTCTGGATGCAGATTCATCCGCCTTTTTTGTTCTTAGGATTCGCACTCGCTTCAACGCAATTTGCTTTTGCAATAGCTGCATTAATTAAAAATGAATACAGAGTGTGGATTAAATTAAATTTAGTATGGGCATTAGCTACGGCATTGGTTCTGGTTCTTGGAATAATGATTGGCGGCTACTGGGCTTATGGTGTTTTAGGTTGGGGCGGTTACTGGGCGTGGGACCCGGTGGAAAATTCAAGTCTTATTCCGTGGATATTCTCAATAGCATTAATACATACGCTGATAGTCCAAAAATATTCTCAAACAAAACATAAGCTGGGAAGCTTAACAAGAACAAATTTAATATTGTCGGTTTTCACTTTTGTACTGGTTGTTTACAGCACTTTCCTAACACGCAGCGGAATTCTTTCAGAAGCTTCTGTCCATTCTTTCAGCGACGCGGGTTCTTTTGTCTATTCCGTGCTGCTAATATTTCTGATTGGTTTCACTCTATCGGTATTTGTTGGAATTTATTATAGAAGAAAAACTTTAAATAACCGGCAGGAGCTTTCGCAAAATATTTTTTCTCGCGATATGGGTTTGTTCTACGGTTCAATGCTGTTGATTGGTTCTGCCGTAGCAATTCTTGTAGGAACTTCTGCGCCAATTTTCGGCAGCTCGGTTGACTTAAGTTTTTATAACAGGGTTAACTCTCTGCTTGCAATTTTTATGGTTCCTCTGATTGGAGTTACATTATACTTTTATTGGCAGAATACAGACATTAAAGAGTTCATCAAAAAAATAACAATTACTACTGTGGTTGCTGCAGTTGTTTCTGTCATCCTAATATTTTTAACTGGCATTTCTGATGTTCTTTACTCTCTTATCTTATTTGAATCAGTTTTTACAATAGTTACAAACCTTGTGTTCATCTTCAAATTCAACAAGAGCTTAATTTTAATGGGCGGTCATATTGCTCATATTGGTTTTGCGCTTTTTCTTATAGGTGCGATTTTAAGCGGTCTGTTATCAACATCTGAAACTGTTGACCTTCCGAAAAATGAAAGCCAAACAGTATCTAATAAAAAGATAACCTATTTAGGAAACGAAGCGATAGATAACGGTAAAAAGTATGCTTTCACAATTAATGTTCAAGATGGAAATAATATTTCCGTTTTGAAACCGGTTATGTATATATCTGAATATAATAACAGCTTAATGAGAGAACCGGATATTTTAATTAGCGCTGCAAGAGATTTATATATTTCTCCATTATCTTTTACTGATGGAAGAGATGCCGGCGTTAAAGAAATTACCCTAAAGAAAGGCGAGCCATATAAAGCAGGTAATTCCGAAATTCTGTTTGAAAAATTTGACCTTCCACCGGATGCTATGCAAAAGATGATGAACAAAGAACCGTTTGATATTGGCGCTAAGATTAAAGTTACTTCTAACGGGATTGCAAAAAACTTTGACATCATTGTTAATAATCAATCGCAAAACAGTTTCCAGATAAAAGAGGAAGGTTTGAATTTTACGGCAGAAAGCTTTGATGTAAGCGGAACAATTAAATTTGACGTTGCGGATATGAACAAGAAGGAAGTTGTTAAAGCCGAAATATTGTCTGTTGAATACAGAGAAAAACCATTAATAAATCTTGTTTGGTCCGGAGTGCTGCTAATGTCAGTTGGATTTACTCTTATGATAATAAAAAGGTTTCGGGAGATAAAAGTTTTACCCTAAAAAGATTGACAACTATTCGGACGGATTTTACAATGAAAAAATATCAATTAAAAAATATAGACTGCGCTTTGGGTGCAGCGATCATAACACTTTTCATTCTCATACGTCTGTAAGAATTAGAAAATGAATCTAACGTCAGCAAAGAAAGACTTGGACGATGAAGAACTTCTGCAGCTTCTGGAAAGAGCGAGAGTTAACGATTCTAAAGCTATTGGAATACTATGCTCACATTTATATTCAAAAATCTACCGTTTTATTTATTATCGTGTAAATGCAGTTGAAGATGCAGAGGATTTAACAAGTGAGGTATGCTTTAGAGTAATAAAATCTATCCAGAATCAAAAAGGCTCATTTTATGCCTGGATTTTTCGTATCGCTTCAAATCTTATTAACGATCACTATCGCAGGAGAAGTGTGCGGTCAAATGTTGAACCGGCGGGAGATTTAATTGAAGAAATGATTGATAAAGGAAATAAACAAAACGAATTACTTGAGCAAAAGGAGCTAAGACAATCATTAAAGAAACTGACCGACGAACAGCAAGAGGTCGTTGTACTGAAGTTTATCGAAGGATATGAAACGGATGAAATTGCAGATATGCTTGGGAAATCTTCCGGAGCTATAAGAGCAATACAATTCAGAGCTTTAACTGCATTGCGAAATAATTTTATTAAGAAAGAAGTTGATTGAAAAGGATAGGAAGATTCAAATGGAACAGGACATTGAATTACTTTTAGATAATTGCATTAACGAAATGCGGAATGGCAAAAGTATTGACGAATGTCTTGCAAAATATTCTCAATCCGCCACAGGCGGAGCCGGTCAATTGCGTCCATTGCTCCAACTGGTACAGCAGCTCGAGATTTTACCGAAGCCTGAACCAGCACCAGAGGCAATATCAGGAACTTTGATAAACATAGGACATCACATTGCGCAGCGTTCAATGACTTCTGAAAAGTTAACTGCTGTTGAGAAGCTGCAAAAAAAGTCATCTATCTTTAATATTATTAGGCGTCCCAAAATAGCATGGGCGTTCAGCGCCGCTTTTTTATTTCTGGTTGTGCTTTTCAGCGCCGCAACAATTTCTGCAAACAGCGTCCCCGGCGATATCCTGTATCCTCTGAAGTTAGCAACGGAGAAAGTAAAATTCCTGCTCACATTTAATTCGGAGAAGAAAGCAGAACTCCGGCTGACCTTTTCTGACAAGCGTCTGCAAGAAATGATCGCTGTCTTCCAGCAGTCCGGTAAGCTTGATACAACATTACTGAAGGAGATGCTTGATGAAGCAAAATTAGCTTTAGAGGAAACCAAAATACCCAGTGATACAGCATCTGTCTTTGTAACCAAACTAAGTCACGTTAATGCTTATCAAAAAGATGTGCTGGAAAAAATTCGTCCACAGGTTAATCTATCAAGCCGCAAAATTGTTGATGAGGCAATCAATATGTGTGATATGCGCGGTCGCTGGATGAGAAGAATGATGAACGAAGAAAATGAGATTTCTCCCGATTCATCGGCACCGGACTCCACAGGTTCACCACAGCAAATGCCCCGCTCTAAACAAAAGTCAAATAGATGGCAGTGGGGACCGGGATGCGATTGGATGAAATAAAATTTTTTTGGGAACAATAACTGCATAACACTTTAGTTTGTTGTGCGTCTTTAGTGTTGTACTTAAAAAAATTTAATAACTATAGTAGGAGAAAAATCATGTTTACCAAACACAAGAAACTTGCTCTAATTGTTCCGTTACTTGGAACAATCATGCTTATTTCGTTATTCTCAAGTTCAACCAAAGCTCAAGGTATGAGGTGTTGGATGAGTAACTCTGATGCGTGGTGGTCTAATTCCAACGTTCCTTCTAAGTACCAGTTGTCACCTGAACAAATAACCAAAACCAGAGAGATACGTTCTCAATATGATGACGAAATAATTCCTTTGCAGAGAGAGCTTCGTTCACTGAGAATGGAGGCAAGAGGTTATGCTTTGCGTTCTGATGCTGAAATAGGAAAGATCAAATCGTACAGGAAAGATATGAACAATCTTAGTGACAAGATTGAATATCTACGCTTGGAAGCCAGAGCTGAAATCAACAAGGTTCTCACCAAAGAACAACGTGCATATTTTGGTGATAGCTTTGGTTGGTGGGATATGGATGGCGGTATGATGGGCATGATGGGAGACGGCATGGGCATGCGCGATATGTGCCGATGATGTCTGACTGGCGAGGTTGGTAATATATAAAATTAATGAGAGGGCGGAGGAGACTGCCTCTGTCCTCTAAACTTTTTTATCTCAAACATAATTATGAGGAAAATTTTCATGAAAACACTAATAATTTCTATTACTTTTTTGACATTCCTTTTTCTTCCCGAAGTCAGTCCCCTTTTTGCCCAGGATCATAAAATCTTGATGGAACAAGTCATAGAACATTATCAGAAGATTGGACAAAGTCTTTCAAAAGGATCGACGGAAGAAGTAACGCAGCATGCAAATGCAATCATTACAGCTACAGACCAGATTATGAAACTTCAGGATGGCTTACCAAAAGAAAAGAGAGAACAATTCGACATACTGATGAAGCAAACAAATAGCTATGCCAAAAGGCTTGTTGGTAACAAAGATATTGAGGAGCTGCGCACTGAGTTCGATGTTTTGAGC
>JAJYXU010000036.1 GCA_021801605.1 Bacteroidota bacterium | reverse complement strand
CTACAAACTAAATTTAAAAGAATTGATTAGCAAGAATTATTTATCAACAGCCCACTAACTCTGATTGGCAGTATTTAATATTGAGTGTAAGGTAGAGTTGTATTCTCTTATTGTTTGGAAAACCTTTAATTCAAAATTCTTTGAGTCATCGGAATAAATTAGCGCGCGGCTAACATTAATTATATAGTTCATGTTCCTCTTATTAGAAAAAGCTTTTGCAACTTCTTCAAGACTTCCACCTTGGGCACCAACCCCAGGTAAAAGGATTGGAAGATTATGGAATGAATCAATATTAGCATTCAATTCATCAATATTTGTGGCGCCGAAAACAATTCCACAATTTTGATCTTTATTCCATTCGTTAACTTTTTCAATTACAAATTGGTATAAAAATTTTCCGGTCTCAAGTTTCTGTTTTTCAAAATCAGATGAACCGCTGTTTGAAGTAAGCGCAAGAATAAAATTGAGTTTATTTTTGTATTCAAGAAACGGACTAAGTGAATCGAAACCCATATAAGGATGTAGAGTAATAGCATCGAAGTGGAAATGATCATAAATAGATTGCGCATACATTTGTGAGGTGTTGCCAATATCGCCCCGTTTAGCATCAGCGATTGTCAATACGTCTTTGGGAATTAGTTCAAGCGTTTGATGTATTGTTTCAAATCCTTGTGAACCATCCTTTTCATAAAAAGCAAAATTGATTTTATAGGCTGCAGCTTCTCGATAAGTATTTTCAACAATAATTTTATTGAATTCTAAAATCGGATTTGAATGTTTAAGCAAGTGCTGCGGGATTTTCGTTATGTCCGTGTCTAGACCAACGCAAATATGAAATCCGGCTGAAGTTTTGCTATCTATTTTGTCTCTTGCTGTCATTTACTTATTTCTTCTAAGTGTGAAGTTTTCGGTTTCTATAAATATTCAGCACAATACCAATCATCACCATGTTTATAAACTGAGTACTGCCGCCATAGCTTAAAAAAGGTAGCGGCAATCCTATGACCGGAGTAACACCAACATTCATTCCGATGTTTAATGCAAAGTGAGAGAATAGAAGAGTTAGAACTCCTACAGTTACCAGAACACTGAATCTATCTTTGGCAGTTGCAGACAGTTTGAAGAGTCTTAAAAAGATTATTAAAAAAAGTGAAATAACTATAATGCTACCGATAAAACCAAACTCCTCACCTATCACACAATAAATAAAGTCGGTCCACTGCTCGGGAATAAATCTTAATTGAGTTTGATTGCCGTGCAAAAATCCCTTTCCCCAAAAGCCACCGGATCCAATTGCTACTTTTGCTTGAAGTGCATTATAACCGGCTCCAAGTGGGTCTGCAGAAGGATCAAGGAATGAAGCAATTCGTTTTTGCTGATGAGGTTTTAATACTCTGTATATATAATCAAAGAAAAAACCCGCTGAAAGATTTATAATAAAAACTGTAATACTGTTAAAGAGATCTTTCTTAAAGAAAAACAAAGCTGCAACCACAAGCAGAAGCGCAACAATAAAAGCATAAGTTCCTAATATGGATGCCAGAGTAACAATTCCCGGAGATAGCACTACAAACAATCCGAAAAGACTAATCCCGCTCCAAAAAATTAATGAGATTGTAATTATCAAAAACACAATTGATGTTCCCATATCGGGTTCAAGCATTATTAGAACTACTGGAAAAGTACCTATAAGTAACGCTACGCCGATATCTTTCAGATTATTAATATCGCGGTTCTTATAAGTTAGCCAATAAGAAAGCATTAAAATAGTTCCAAGTTTTGCCAGCTCGGATGGTTGGAATCCAAAGCCGCCAATACCAAACCAACTTTTTGCACCATAAACCGTTTTGCCAATAAGAAGTACAGCAATAAGAAAAAATATTGAAACCCCGTAAAGTGCAATCGCAAATTTTTTAAATGATTGAAGCGGTAGAGAGAAAGTAACAAAGAAAACAAACAAAGACATTATAACGAAGACAACTTGTTTTTGAAAGTTTCCGCTTGCAGTAGGATGGTTTACGGTAGAACTATATATAGCCAGTAATCCGAATATGATTAAACCGATTACCGGAAGAAAAATTGATAAGTCAAATCTATCTTGGAGCTTGTAATTAATGTTCAATGTTTGTCTCCTTCACCGCCGGAAGCCCTGCTAAGTTTTTTGGCTCTTCTTTCTTTTCTTTTTGGAGATATGCCTTGATAATGTCTCTGGCAATCGGTGCTGCGGCAATACTTCCAAATCCTGCATTTTCTACAATAACGGCAATAGCAATTTTTGGATTATCATACGGTGCAAAGCCAACAAAAATCGCGTGGTCTTTGCCATGTGGATTTTGTGCAGTACCTGTTTTACCAGCAATAGCAATATCAGGTAATTTTATATTTGTTGCCGTACCGGCGCCATTAACAACCAGATACATAGCCCTGCGGACGATATCGAACGACTTTCTGCTGATACCAATATCGTAGTATTGCGGTTTAACATCATAACGTTTATTAGTCTGAGTATCCATATAACTTTTTAGAAAATGTGGTCTTGCAGATTTTCCAAAATTTGCAAAGAGAGCAGCATATTGTGCAAGTTGAAGCGGAGTAACGTTCAGTTCTCCTTGACCAATCCCTAAACTTATTACAAATCCTTTAGTCCAGCCACTCTTGCCATAAACTCTATTGTAATATTCTGTGGATGGGACAATTCCAGACGACTCTTCAGGGATATCAATTTTTGTTTTAGTCCCGAACCCAAATTTTTTTGCATACTTTGACCAGGTATCTAGACCTAATTTATTAACCAGCGAGTAGTAAAAAGTATTACATGATTTTTCAATAGAAGTTACAACATCCACACTTCCGTGAACATGTAAACATTTGAAATAACGATCCCCAAATTGATATCCTCCACCGCAATTGATTCTATAGTTAGTATCAATAATCCCTTCCTCAAGACCGGCAATTGCAGAAATCATTTTAAATGTTGATCCGGGTGCTAACGTTGACATAGAAGCGCGGTTAAACATCGGGCGGTCCGGGTTGTTATTCAATTCTCTCCAAACCTCATTTGAAGTTACTTTTGCAAAATCTTCAAGATTATACTGAGGCGCACTTAAGAATGCAAGAACCTCTCCCGTTGTCGGATCGAGCGCCACAACAGCCCCACGCTTATCCTTAAATGCTTCTTCAGCAACTTGCTGAGCATCTTTATCAATGGTTAGAATTAAATCGTCACCCTTTATGGTTTCTTGATCTTCTCCGCCTGCTTTATATCTGCCGATAGTTTTCTGCTTTGCATCAACAAGCATGTATTTAATTCCCTTCTCGCCGCGAAGATAATCTTCATACGTCTTTTCGATTCCGCCAAAACCAATTTCATCGCCAATATCATATTCATTCTTTCTGCGCTGAAAAATTTCCAAAGGAATTTCTTTAGTGTAACCGAACATATGCGCACCGGCAACGCCAAAGGAATAATCGCGCTGAGTTTCCATAACATAATCAACGCCTGGCAGTTTAGATGAATTTTCTTCATACCATGCAATTGCTTTGAAACTTACATCTTTGGCAATTTTTCGGGGGATAAATTTTGAATACGATTCGTTGAGTTTAAGAATTCTGTCTATGTATCCCGGACTCATTCCTAAAATCGCTTCAATATATGGAGATAATTTTTTATCGTATGTTGATGGAGTAATCCGAAGTGTGAATGACGGTTTGTTACCAACGAGTACTTTATGATTTCGGTCGTAAAAAATTCCACGAGGTGCTAGCTGATAGATTGGCTTAACACTATTCTCATCGGATTTTTCCGAGTAAGCCGGCTGCTGAAGAATCTGCATATTAAAAAGCTGGACCGAGCAGATTGCAAAAAATCCTATAATAATAACAAAAACAATTCTTCTTCTAAAAAGCGAACCGAAATAATTATCGTTCATAATATTCCTTTCTTAGGAGTAAAAATAACCATCGGTAATCCAAAAAGCGAGGTGTATAAACCCGGTAATAAACCTTCCTCAAGAATTAGGAAAAATAAATTTATGTCTGGGTTTGAATTAGAAATTGCTGCATAAATAAAAGCATTTAGACTTCCGCAAAGAAAAATAATAAGCAAAAAGAAAAACGTTTCGGTATTGAGCTCAAATTTATTTTCGTTATAAAAATATCCGACTATAAAGGCAGAAATAGTAAATGAAAACATAAACGCGCCAATCAATCCACCCGAAAAAAGGTCAAGAAAAAATCCAAGAAAAAATCCAAGAATGGTTCCGTATGCTTGCCCGTTTTTTAGAGTGTAGAATGCAATGAGTACAAAGATAAGATTCGGCGCAATACCGGTAATCGAAATCATCGGTATAATAGTAAGTTGAATTAAAGTCAGTGGAATGAAAATTAAAACTGGTTTTATAATATTGTCAAACATCTTAATTCTGCTTTAATAGATTCATTTCAAGATCATTTATTTGTTTGCTCGGTAAGACTTTAAGAATGAACAAATTATTTTCTGCCGGGATATCTGCAAATGGAGTTATTGTAATAATATGAAGTAGCCCAAGAACATTGGATTCTTTTTTTTCAACTATTCCAATTGGAATTGCAGGCGGAAATAATGTACTAAAATCCGAGGTTTCAACTCTATCGCCCACTTGAACATCATAGGTTGTAGGGATGTCTTTGATAACAAGATTCTTTCCGTCATAACTCAAAATTCCGTCAACATTTGTTCTTTGTAATGTTACTGCAATGTTCAGATTACTATTGTCCAATGTTCGAACCACAGAATAATTTTCCGCAACATCCATAATCAATCCTATCAAACCTTTTTCACTAAGAACAGGCATTCCCTTTTTGATCTCATCGCTTGAACCTCTGTTAATAATAAAGTTGCCTTGAGTTTTGGTTACCAGCTTTGAAATAACTTTTGCCGGTATCAACGGGTAGCTGCTTGTATCTCTGAAAGCAATCATCTCACGCAATTCATCATTTTCGGCGCGTAAATTTCTCATCCGGTTAACTTCCAGCATTAGTTGAGCATTCTCCTGTTTCAATTCATCAAGAGAAATATCTCTTTTAAAGATCGAGGTTAGAGAATTAGTTATTTCGCTAAGGAGAGCAAAATTACCAAGTGCAAAAGTTTTTAAATGTTTGGCTTGCGGTTTTGCGCTTTTAGATAGAAGCGTAAGACTGATAACGGAGAGAACAATTAACAGAATATATTCTTTGTAGTCAGCTGCTAGTCGTCTTAAAAATTTTAACATTAGTAAGTTCTTTTACGAATGAAGACCTTTGAATACTTATTCAGATTCTCAATACATTTACCGGCGCCGCGAACAACAGCAGTCAAAGGATCATCGGCAACATGAACCGGCAGATTTGTTTCCATTCTAATACGTTCATCAAGACCTTTTAATAAAGCGCCGCCGCCGGTTAGCATTACGCCGCGGTCAAGAATATCGGCAGAGAGTTCAGGCGGGGTTCTTTCGAGCGTTTGTTTAACTGCTTCCACAATCTGGGAAATATTCTCATTCAAAGCTTCGCGGATTTCAACGGAACTCACTTCCGCAGTTTTTGGAATACCACCAACGAGATCGCGTCCTTTTACTTGAAGTGTGATTTCTTCTTTAAGTGGAACCGCGCTTCCAACTTCGCATTTGATTGATTCACTTGTACGTTCGCCAATTAAAAGGTTATAATTCTTTTTAAAGAATTGCATAATAGCGTTGTTCATTTCATCGCCGGCAATCCTAATGGATTCTTCATTCACAATTCCGGCAAGAGCAATTACAGCAATTTCAGTTGTACCGCCGCCGATATCAATAACCATATTTCCCACTGCGGCTTCAACGTCAATACCAATTCCAATAGCAGCAGCCATCGGTTCTGCAATTAAATGTACTTCTTTCGCGCCGGCATGTTCGGCAGCATCACGCACTGCTCTCTTTTCAACTTCTGTAACGCCGCTTGGAACAGCAATTACAATTCTTTTACTGGCAATATTATTTGGAGTAACTTTTTTAATAAATGCCCGGATCATTCCTTCGGCAATTTCAAAATCCGCAATGACACCATCGCGCATAGGTCTTGTAACCCTAATTTCCCGGTGTTCTCTGCCCTGCATCTCTTTTGCTTTATTTCCAAGCTCAATTATTTTTTTTGTATTTCTATCGAAGGCAACTATTGATGGTTCGTTAAGAACTATCCCTTTTCCCTTAATATAAATTAGAGTGTTGGCAGTCCCCAAATCAATTGCTACATCAGTCGAAAAGATATCAAGAAAACCCATTATGCCTCTTAGTGTTTAAAATTTCTAATACCAGTAAAAACCATTGAAATATTTTTGTCATTTGCCGCTGCAATTACTTCTTCATCGCGCACAGAACCGCCTGGCTGTATAACTGCTGTAATTCCGTTTGAAATGATTTCAAGAAGTCCATCTGCAAACGGGAAGAATGCATCCGACGCCGCAACAGCACCGTTCAAATCATGTCCAAATTGTTTTGCCTTTTCTGCGGCAATTTTTGTAGAATCCAAACGAGACATCTGTCCGGCACCAACTCCAATTGCTTTTTTATCTTTAACATAAATAATTGCGTTCGATTTAGTATGCTTGCAAACCGTCCATGCAAATTTCAAATCGTCAAGTTCTTTTTCAGAATATTTTTTTTTAGTTACCAGTTTGAACCGCGATTCATCGATCTTTGAATTATCTCTTTCTTGCACAAGTAATCCACCGGGGATTGACTTGACAAGTAATTCGTTTTGATCAATATTTTTTTTGATCTTAACAATCCGGCGGTTCTTTTTTGTTTTCAATAATTCAAGTGCTTTCTCTGAAAAAGCCGGTGCAACAATAATCTCGGTAAAAATTTCATTCATCTTTTCTGCAATTACTTCATCAACTTCTCTATTGAATGCAATGATTCCGCCAAATGCCGAAACCGGATCGCAAGACAATGCACGTTCGTAAGCATCAAAAACATTTTTCCCAATTGCAGCACCGCACGCATTCGTATGTTTTATTACAACACACGCAGTTTCATCAAAATCATTCACAAGCTCTACTGCTGCAGATAAGTCAACAATGTTATTATAAGATAATTCTTTGCCGTGAAGAATATCAAAATAATTTTCAAAATCGCCAAATAAATATCCATTCTGGTGCGGGTTTTCGCCGTATCGCAGGGCAAATGATGATTTGAAATTCAAGCGGATTGCCGTCTTTGGCTGCTCAAATTCTTTCTCAAAATAATTTGCAATCAATGTATCGTAATATGAAGTGTAACTGAATGCGGCGTATGCTAATTTCTTGCGCATCTTACTGCTCACTTTTCCATTCTTTAATTCGGAAATGAAACCGGAATATTGAGATGGATCGGTTAGTACAGAAACATTTTCGAAATTTTTTGCCGATGCGCGTATTAAACTTGGTCCGCCGATATCAATGTTTTCAATTTTTTCTTCGAGTGAAATATCAGTTCGGTTTACAACATTAGGAAATGGATAAAGATTCACACATACAATATCAATCGGTAAGATCCGGTTTTCACCGGCTTCTTTCTGATCAATAATGTTATCCCGACGCATTAAAATGCCGCCAAAAACTTTAGGATGAAGAGTTTTAACTCTTCCATCGAAGATTTCCGGAAATCCGGTAAAATCTTTTATCTCCAAACAATCAATTTTATTTTCATGAAGCAGTTTGAATGTATTACCGGTTGCAAGTATCTGGTATTCTAAAGAATTTAGTTCGCGGGCAAAATCAACAACAGCAGTCTTATCAGAAACACTTATTAATGCAAACTTTCTCACACACTTCGTCCGTTACTACGTGATTATAAAGCGCTATTATTTACAACAATTTTTTGATCGGCAAATTTTTCTACAACAAAAGGAAGCAGTTCATGTTCAATTTTCAAAACTCGTTCAGCAATTTCTTCAGGGCTATTCAAATCAGTAATATCAACACTCTTCTGTGCAATTATTTTTCCGTGATCATAAATCTTATCTACAAAATGAACAGTAGCACCGGAAACTTTAGCCGCCGATTTGAACACTGCTTTGTGAACATTCATTCCATACATTCCCTTTCCGCCAAAATCCGGCAGAAGAGCAGGATGAATGTTTATTATTTTTTCCTCAAACTCATCAATAAAAAATCCGGGAATCATTTTTAGAAATCCCGCAAGTACAATAAGATCAACTGGAATCTTTTTAAGCTGAAGAATCAATTCTTCATAATTAAAAAATCCGGTTTGATTTTTATTGCTAACCAAAAAAACCGGAATTTCATTTTGGATTGCAAACTCAACTGCACCGCAATCTTTTTTATCGCTGACTAATGCACAAATTCTAATTTTTTCTTTAGAAACGTTTTCAAAAACAGATTTAAAATTAGAACCCCTGCCAGATGCAAAAACAGCAATATTAAACATAGATCACAATTTTTGGTGGAAAAAATTATCTAAATGAAGATAAATAATCAATTAATAAGTAGTGATTTTGTTAAGATTTATGCGGCTCTGGCACTCTTATCTGTCTAATCTTCTTCTCAACCACTCGATCTGCGATTGGATGTAATCCTTGAATTCAAAATCATTATTATTATCAGCTTCCGTTAATAGTTCTTTGGCATCGGCTTTAGAACCGGTAAAATATTTGGCTTTAGCTTTTAAGAGTTTAGCCATCGGTTCCGTCCATTTGTCAGAAGATAATTTTATATTTTCAATTTGATCAGTCGAATGAATTACATCCGAATATTTTTTTAAATTTTGAGCGGCTTCAGCAAAATAAATTAATGCCACTGCTTTGTTATCATTCTCATCTATTGATGCTAACGCTGTTTTCAAACTATCATAAACTAATTGATCTTTACCGGAATCAAGATAGTTTTTCATCCGGATCAATTTTAATTCGAGCGGTGTAATTCCGTTGGATAAATACCGGTCGCTCTTATTTTTTGCATATGAATCTTCAAATACATCCTGATTGCCGCCGCGTGCCTGAAGAAGAATTTGTTTGAATTGAAGATCGTTACCTAAAAATTTGTAACATAAGGCAGTGTTTAATGCTGCAAAGCCTGTAAAATCAAGCTCTCTGGATGAGTCTAAAAATTTATTATATTGTTTGATAGCAGCTCTAAATTGATTTTTCTTAAAAAGAATTTCTCCTTTTCTAAAATATGCCAGCGCGGTAATCTGTGTAAATTTTTTACTGTTGAGCTTGATTACTCGATTTAAAATTTCAACTGCTCTATCAAGCTGTCTATCTTTTATCAGACTAACTGCGTATTGGTAGAGAAACAAAGTGTTGTTCGGATATCGTGAAATCAAATTTTGCAAATGCATGAACGCACTATCATACTCTGCGAGATAATCTACATAAATTTTTGAAAGATGAAATGATGCTTCTGTTTTATCGAGAGTCCCTTTTCTAAATGCTAATTTGATGTAGCGGAAGCCGCGTGCTTTGTCTGATGAGAGTCCTGTAAGATTAACAGCCCACTTCAAAAAATCGGGCACAAAACTCATTGCGTAATCAAAAAGACCTAACCCAAGGTAAGCATCGTAAAATTTAGGATTTAATTCCAGCGTCTCTTCAAAATAGTTTACAGCTTTTTTACTTGACCAGAATGCATCAACAGAAGAATTATTGGTAGACTGAGCCATAGCCCTATACGATGCGAGATTTCCGGCAATATATTTTGTCTGAAAATCTTTTGGATTCTTCTCAAGCAGAATATCAATTTTTGCTTGAGCGAGATCAGCAAATTTGATAAAGATTGTATATTCACCAAGATCTCTAGAACCGAGATAAATCCAAAAATGAATTTTTGCTATATAATAGTAACCAAGCGGGGAGTTGGGTTTCAATTCTAAAATTTTATTGAACGTCTTTTCGGCGGCACTCAATTCCATATTGTATGCTTGATTCATCCCTTGTTTTATAAGAGACTGTAATTGAGACTGACCAAAAACCGTTACCCCCGAAAATAAAAGAACAAATAAAAAATATTTTGGTTTCAATTTTGGATTTTCCTCTGCGAATATTGGACTGCCGCTTTTACAAATTCACGGAAAAGAGGATGAGCTTTTGTCGCACGAGATTTTAACTCCGGATGAAATTGACATCCTACAAACCACGGATGATCTGCCAACTCAGTCATCTCAACCAATTTTTCATCAGGCGATAGACCGCTGATAACCATTCCATACTTTTCTAAAATTTCTCTGAACTTATTGTTCACTTCATAACGATGGCGGTGTCGTTCTGAAATTTTAGGTTTGCGGTATGCATCGTAAGATTTTGTATTTTTCTTTAACACACATGGATATGCACCTAACCGCATAGTTGCACCCTTCGTTGTTACCTTTAACTGCTCCGGCATTATATGAATGACGTTGAAAGAATTTTTCACAAATTCTGCGCTGTTAGCTTTTTTTATTCCGCATACATTACGCGCAAATTCTATTACGGCGCATTGCATTCCCAAACAGATTCCAAAAAATGGAATTTTATTTTCGCGTGCATACTTGATAGCTTCTATTTTTCCTTCTATTCCCCTTTCCCCAAAACCGCCGGGGATTAGTAATCCATCGTAATCTTTGAGCAATTTTGCAGCACCTTTATCTTCAATTGCTTCCGAGCTGATAAAATCTGCAACAACTTTTACATTATTTTCGGAACCGGCATGAACAAACGCTTCAACAATACTTTTATATGAATCTTTATTTTCTGTATACTTGCCGGCAATTGCAATCTTAACTGTGCCTGAAGGATTTTTAATTGTATCAACAAAATTCCGCCAGTCTTCCAGTTTGATATTCAACTCAGGCAATTTCAGTTTATCTAAAATAATTTGATCTAAGTTCTGATCGTATAAAACAAGAGGCACTTCATAAATTGTAGCACAATCGTAAGCAGAAATAACAGCTTCTGCTTTAACATTTGTAAAAAGAGCAATCTTCTCACGGATTTCTTTAGATAATTTTTCTTCTGAACGGCATACTAAAATATTCGGTTGAACTCCAAGTTCTAATAAATTTTTTACAGCATGCTGGGTTGGTTTAGTTTTCATTTCACCGGCGGAACTAATGTAAGGAACTAGAGTGACATGAAGGTTGATTACATTTTTCCTTCCCATTTCCAGCATAATTTGCCGCATTGCTTCAATGAAAGGTAAGCTTTCAATGTCACCAACAGTGCCGCCGATTTCTGTAATAATAATATCATACTTTCCGCTGTCGCCTAAAACTTTCATTCTTTTTTTAATTTCGTCTGTAATGTGCGGAATGACTTGAACAGTTGCGCCAAGGTAATCTCCCCGGCGCTCTTTATTAATTACTTCGTAATAAACCTGTCCGGTTGTTGTATTGTTAGAGCGTGACATGTCAACATCAAGAAAACGTTCGTAGTGACCAAGGTCTAAATCTGTCTCAGCACCGTCATCGGTTACATAAACCTCTCCATGCTGAAAAGGATTCATGGTGCCGGGATCTACGTTGATATAAGGATCAAATTTTTGAATAGTGACACTATAACCACGCAGTTTTAGAAGTAACCCGATTGATGAAGCTGTTATACCTTTACCAAGGGATGAAACAACTCCTCCGGTTACAAAGATGTATTTTACTTTTTTTTTGATAGGCATTTGATGACAAAGAATTGGTTGGATATTCTGTTTGTCAAAGATAAAAAAAAATAGTTATTTCACAGCAAATAATTAATCTTCTTCAACAAATTTTTTATTCAGGGATGAGATTAATTTCACCTTTTTCCGGAATCTTGATATAATAAGTTTTACGGGATTTATTCTTCAAAAAATTATCTCTAAGCCATGGATTGAATATTTTCAAAATTTTGTAGTTGATTCCGTTGCTCTTTGCAAAATCGGCTAAATCTTTGATCGGATAGTTCACCTTCACATCAAAAGTTTCAATTTGAGGATAGAGATCATGATCAGAGAAATAAAAACCATATTTATGCGGGTCTTTGAAGATTTCTTTTAATGTTATAATTCTGGCTACAAAACGGTAAGTCTCATTATTTAAGAAAAGGTTATAGTAATTTTTAGATTTTTGACGGGCAATCTGTTTCTCAACACCATCAACTCCCATGTTATAAGAAGCTGCAGCCAATGTCCAGCTGCCGAATTTTGCATGAGATTCTTTCAAATAATCACATGCGGCTTGTGTAGATTTTTCAATGTTAAACCGTTCATCAACTTCCGCATTAATTTCGAGTCCATATTTTTTCGCGGCAGGTTCCATAAGCTGCCAAAAACCGGTTGCACCATCGGGACTTACGGAATTAATAACGCCACTTTCTGCTACTGACATATATTTGAAATCATTAGGAATACCATTCTGTTTTAAAATCGGCTCGATGACTGGGAACCATCTGTTAGCTCTTTTTAAATAAAGTAAAGTTGCCGAGTGCCAATAGGTATTGACAAGAAATTCTCTGTCAACGCGCTCGCGAACATCAAAATCTTCAAGCGGAACGTGCTCACCGCAAAACTCCAATTCTTCAGGGATTGGCGGCGAGTAAATTCTTCTCTCGTTTTCTGTAATGATTATGGGTCTTTGTCGTAAAGCTTTTTCACTTCTCAAGTAATAAAACACAACCAAGAAGATCAAGATTGTAAAGGCAATCGGAATTGCTATAATCAGAAAAAGTTTTTTCTTATCAATCATTTGAATATCTATTTTTAATTTCTTTGCAAATATAAATAACGCCAATAAAAAGCCCCGCGTGCGGGGCTCATTTTAATCCTTTCAGAAAACTTTACTTCTTTGCGAAAGCAACTTCTTCAAGCATAGCAGTTGTTAAAGATTTTGGTCTTTCAAGCGGATAGCCAAGAGCCCTTGCCCAAATGATATTTGAACAAACGCCGAGTGCGCGCCCTACGCCGAACAATACGGTATAGAATTCATATTCTTTTATACCATAATACCATTGAATAACACCGGATTGAGCATCAACATTCGGCCATGGATTTTTTGCTTTACCTTGTTCTAACAAAATTGAAGGAACAACTTTGTAAAGAAGATCAACATATTTAAAGAGAGTATCGTTTGGTAAATGTTTCAAGCAAAATTCTCTTTGAGCAGTGTAGCGAGGATCTGTTTTTCTTAGAACCGCATGACCAAATCCGGGAATTACGCCTGTCTTCAAAGTTTCATAAACGAAAGCTTTAATTTCATCTTCGGTCGGAACTTTTCCGCCCATCGAATCCATAACTCCGTGCAACCATCGTAAAACCTCTTCGTTTGCAAGACCATGTAACGGTCCGGCTAAGCCATTTAGCATTGCACTAATTGCATAATACATATCCGAAAGTGCACTTGCTACCAGATGTCCGGTGTGCGCGCTTACATTACCGCTTTCGTGATCACTATGCAAAATAAAATACATTCTTGCAACGTCGTCGTAAGGTTTATCAATACCCATCATGTGAGCAAAGTTTCCGCCAAAATCCAATTTAGGATCTGCGGCAATAATTTTTCCATCGCGGTACTTCAATCTATAAATGAAAGCAGCAATTTCAGGAAGTTTTGCAAGAAGATTCATTGCATCTTCGTAATATGCTTCCCAATAATTTCCTTTCTTCAATCCCTTATGATATTCTTTTGCAAAAACGGAATCTTTTTGCATACACATAATTGCAGTTGCAAACATTGTCATTGGATGTGAATCGAGTGGCATTGCACGGAGAAGATCGAATACATATGCCGGTACTGTTTTTCTGCTATCAAATTCAGCTTTAACTTCCCCAACTTCTTTTTCAGTTGGAATATCTCCGGTTAGAAGAAGATAGAAAAATCCTTCCACTGAGGGCATTTCACTTCCGGTAACCTTTGGAAGTTTTTCAAATACTTCAGGAATTGTAAATCCTCGGAAACGAATTCCCTCAAAAGGATCGAGATAAGAGATATCCGTTACCAGACTTTTGATATCACGCATACCGCCGATGATTTGACCAATTGTGACTTCATCAACTTTAACATTGCCGTATTCTTTTAATAACTTTTCCGTTCTCGGACGTTCAGCTATTATTTTCTCGCGTAACTTTTCCTTTAGGATGGACATACTTTCCTCCTTACTGTTAACAGTATTTGTTATATAAAATTTCTCTAAAATAGTCTACTTTAGAGAAGTGATTACATTGCTGGCGGCTAATTTTCCGCTTAAAACCGCACTCTCAATTGTAGAGGGCAGCCCAGTGTTAATCCAGTCTCCTGCAAAGAACATATTTTCAAAAGATAAAATAAAATTTTTTCTTAATTGATTTGAAGCGGCATCAGGAACAAACGTAGCGCGCTTCTCCTTGACCACTTTTGAATCAATTATAATTTCTCTATGAAATATAGGAAAATATTTTTCTAACTCGGAAGAAAATTCATCAACTATTATTTCATTATTCATCTTGGTCAGAATATCCGCTGAACTCGTTGTTAGAGTGATATGCTTACCATGGTTAAAGACCCAATGTATTTTCGAATCAATTAGTCCGTAAAATTCTTCTTTAAAAGGATTTTCTTTAAGCCAAAAATGAATATTGACAATTGGAGAATATCGAAGATCCGGAAATTCAAATTTTTGGCTTGAGAGAATTTTTATTTTTCCGAATGCGAATGCCGGAATGGCTGCTACAACATAATCAAAATCTGTATAAGCATTTCGATCCGTTATAATTCCGGTAATCACGTTCCCTTCCATCACGATCTGTAAAACTTTTTCCGAGAGATTGATTTTAGCGTTTCTATCTGTGATGTACTGTACGGCATCTTCAATGTAAAGCTGTGTCAATCCAACTTTAGACAAAAGAATGGCGGTAGATTTATTCCCTGTCAGAAAAATTCTTTCTAATACTTCTTCAAAAATTTCCGCAGAAGCGCTCTCAATTGTAGTGTTAAGTGCGCCCACAACTAGAATTTCCCAAAATGCTTTTATTGAATTATCACTTTGTTTTTTACATCTGAGCCATTCACTTACTGTTTTGTCTTTGAGATCGCATGAGTAACAGCAGAGCATATCTAAAAAGAAATCGATCACTTTGAAGCGTTCTTTAATAGAAAGAGCTTTGTAATTCATAAACCCGAATAAAAGATTAAGAGGATAAGAATATTTTCCTGAATCGAGTCTGTGAATTGATCCGCCGCGCTTTACAAAAGGAATGGAAAGAGATTCTTGAATATCCAGTTTATTTATTGAGTTGATTTTTTTTAGGAAGGCGATTGTTTCTTCATAACAGCCCATTAAAATATGCTGACCGTTATCATAAATATCATTTTGTGAATTGTTGAAAAGAGAGTATGCACGTCCGCCAAGTTTGGGGGATGCTTCAAGAAGAGTGACTTCAAAATTATTTTCAGAAAGGTAAACTGATGCACTTAAACCGGCAAATCCTCCACCGAATACAATTACACGTTTCATCAGTAAACAAGATTGTACTTAGCCCACACGCCAACCGATATTGCGGCTTTTTCAAAGGTGCCGACTTTTATTCTTTTATTGTACACATCGAAGTTATCGGCTTCGAGCTTTGAAAGAAGACGATGATAGATATGCTGCATTGCGCGTGCAGGAAATAATGAAGGTTTGTCATCAAAATCGAGCGCTTGATCTGCCTTATAGAAAAACTCTTCCGCGCGTTTTGCTTCATGTCTCATAAGAGAGATAAAATTATCGTTGTACTTCTTGTTAAAAATGTCCTGTTCACTATATTGAAATTTAGCCAAATCATTTTGAGGAAGATAAATTCTCCCCTTCTCGGAATCTTTCTTTACATCGCGTAAAATATTTGTCAGTTGCATCGCCAAACCAAGATTAACAGCATAATCTTTTGTCGATTTATTTTTATATCCAAAAATTTCGATACACATTAGCCCGACAGTTGAAGCAACTTGATAGCAGTATTGAACCAAGTCTTCAAAATTCAGGTAACGTTTATGCTGCAAGTCCATCTCCATGCCGGCTATTAAACCAAAGAAAGGATCGATAGGAATATTGAACTGTTTGATAATTGAAGCCAGCTTATTGAAAAGAGGGAAATCCGACGTGCTGTACAACGCCTTCTCTAATTCAATTCTCCATTTGCGAAGTCTCTCATATTTTAATTCTTCGTTTTCATCGCCTTCATCAACAATATCATCCGTCTTGCGGCAAAAAGCATATACGGTATTCATGGCATCGCGTTTTGGTTTTGCCAAGAGTGAGAATGCATAATAGAAACTGCTATTGCTCTCTTTTGCTATTTGTTTGGATTGATCAATCATCATTTACACGAATGCTCTTAAATAAATTATCAAGTAATCAAGTTTAGAAAGTTTTGGACGGGCATCAATTACATTGTAGTTCATCTTTTCAATCATATCAAGAATTTTTTCACCGCCAAAAATTGTCATTTGAATCTGCCTTTTTAATTCTTTAGGAAGTCTTGGCAATAGTTTTCGTCCTTCTCCAAAAAGTTGTTTTGTTTTATCTACCTGATACTTCAATAACTGTTCAAAGTTAGTATTATTTTTTCTTAACTCAAACTGATACTCTGTAACACCAAATTTTTCCAACTCATCTACTGGCAGGTAAATTCTGCCCTTTTGGATATCAATTGAAACATCCTGATAAAAATTTGTCAACTGCAGAGCAGTACATACTGCGTCTGAATACCGGACTGACTCTTTATCACTTATATTAAAAAATTCTAAAATAATTCTTCCAACGGAATTTGCAGATCTCTCACAGTAATTGAGAACTTCTTCAAATGTTTTGTAACGAGTTTTAACTACATCTTGTTTGAACGCACTCAGCAGATCAAAAAAATATTTAGGAGTGAGTTTATATTCTGTGATTGTATTACGGAGTGCGTACCAAAAATCATTTTCATATGTCTCATCCAAACAATTTCTCAAATGAGTTTCATACAATTCTAAATTCTTCATTCTACATTCTACACTCTCAATTCCTTCATCAGCAATATCATCCGCTTGACGGGCAAATTGATAGACAACGGCTACATGTTCTTTCAAATGCTTTGGGAGAAAAAAAGAAATTACCGGAAAATTTTCATAATGGGACTTAGTGAAGAGAATGGCTTCTTTGTATGCTGATTCTAATGAAATACCGACACCATATTATTTTGTGCCCGGAACAGGACTCGAACCTGCACTGACTTGCATCAACTAGCTCCTGAAGCTAGCGCGTCTACCAATTCCGCCATCCGGGCAAATATTCAAATCAAAAATAAAGAACGATGGTTTCTAAAACAAAACTTATCTAATTTCTTTTGCCTCATGTGCATTAGTATCTTTAAAAGGGAAACGGTCAATATATTTAAAATCACCGTCTCGAAATGCATCAAATTTATCAGGCATATCTTTGATATTTATAATGTCGGTCACTACTCCCGTACGGCAATCGGGAGAAACCAGCTTTGGATTTCCAAGTTCATAAATAGATTCTTTGCAAAAATTCGCAGTTACAACATTTCCGCTTGCCGGCGGTGCAAAATCTTCAAGAGGAAGATTCAACTGTTCATAAACATCATGCATAAAAATTGCCCAGATTGGCAATGCAGCTTTTGCACCTTGTCCGTAATCTCCGGTAAATGAAACGCGCTGATCGTCAAAACCAACCCAAACGCCAGCCGCAAGCTGCGGAGTATATCCGACAAACCAGGCATCGGCAAATTCTTGTGTTGTTCCGGTTTTACCCGCCGCTGGTCTGTGAAAATTAAACTTTCCGCGTGCAGCTTGCCCGGTACCAGCATCAATAGCTGTCTGCAGCATGTTTGTAACTATGTATGCAGTTTCTTCAGGTATAGCTTCGCTTGTATTTGAGGTAAAGTTTTCAATCAATCCCCCATCTTTATCTTCAATTCTTAAAATGGAAATCGGCTCGTTATATACTCCATGATTTGCCAGAGTAGCAAAAGCATTTGTTAATTCTAGTGGAGAAACAACAGAAGTGCCAAGCGCAATAGAGGGAACCAAATCTAACTTACCTTTTATTCCCATCTTTTCAGCAAATCTTCCAATCTTCCATAGAGGTGCATAATCTTCAATGATCAATCGTCCCGCAACAATATTAAGTGATTCTCTTAATGCATCCCGTAGCGTTACAAATCCGCTTGTTGTTCTGTCAAAATTTTCGGGGCTCCATGGTTTTGCAGAACCGTCGTTGTAGATAAAACGGTCATTCATAATTGGATAAGCAGGATATAAACCGTTATCAATTGCTACTGAATAAACAATAGGTTTAAACGCAGAGCCCGGTTGTCTTCTGATTTGTGTTACATGATTTAATCCGTATAAAAATTTAGGATCGCGCCCGCCTACCATGGCTCGTATTTCGCCGTTCTTAGGATCCATGGCTACAAAACCAAGTTCTATTTTTTTCTCGACACGTTTAACTGAATCAATAAAAGCAATATCGTTGAGAAGACGGCTATATACCGCGCGTTTCTCATCTTGACTTGAGGCAGATTTATATTCCAAAGAATTCTTTGCCGCTTTATCAATCATCTCGTTAAGTATGGAAGAATATTTAGCCCAGCTCCAATGTTTATCAAATTGTTTTTGAAATTCATCCAGATGAATTTTGGCGGCATTATTAGCAATCTTTTGCATGCGGCTGTCAAGAGTTGTTATAATGTTTAATCCATCTTGATAAATATCGAATCCATATTTTGGTGAAAGTTTTATCATCTGCTGGCGGATATATTCAAGAAAGTGCGGAGCTAAACCTCCGTGAATTCCTTCTTCAATTTTTTTGTAAGAAAGTTTTATCGGTTCAAGTTTCAGTTTCTCGTATTGTGCTTCAGTTAAAAATCCATCATCAACCATATTTTGCATAACAAGATTTCTTCTACGGAATGAGTTGTCATATTTATCAAACGGATCGTATCTAACGGAAGATTTGAGAAGTGAGATTAATACGCCGGCATCAGAAACCGATAGTTCTTTTACACTCTTATTGAAATAAACCCGTGCTGCTACGTTAAGACCATAAGCGCCGTGACCGAAATATGATGTATTAAAGTACATTTCTAAAATTTCGCGTTTGGTATAAGTCTTCTCAATTTGTATTGCTGTTATCCATTCTCTAATTTTTCTAATCACGGTACCACGTGTCGATTCTTTTTTAACCTTTAGTTTATATAAATTTTTTGCAAGCTGCTGGGTTATTGTACTGGCACCTTCACGCTTAAAAAGAAAAACATTTTTGACCATTGCTTTTATAAACCGTTGTAGATCAACACCCCAATGCTTGTAAAAATTTTTATCTTCGGTTGCAATCAATGCATTAACTACATGAGAAGGGATACTATTTATACTTACTTCAATCCGGTTCTCGTTAAAAAATGAACCTATCAATTCACCGTCACGAGTCCAAACATTGCTTGCGAGTTGTGAGCTGGGACTTTCGAGATCTTGTAGAGAAGGCATTCCTTCAAAAATGTATTGTATAAACAAAAAAATTGCAATTCCAACTAGTACAGTAAGTCCTAACAAAAAATATTTTAAAGTTTTTTTATTCGGCTTATTTTGTTTCTTCTTAATAGGCGTTTGTTTGATGTTCATCTTATTCCCAATCAATTATCTCGAATGTTTCGATAAATCTGCCAAAGCATGGCTGGTCTAACCAAGAGCCAAGGTTGATGTAAAATCCTTGTTTATATTTTTCCAATGTACGGTCATGTGAATGACCGAAAATAACGTAATCAAATCCGGAATCTATTTTTGTTTTTGCCGTTTCAAACAGCCCGTCTACAGTTCCGTAATTTTTATTAGCAGTATAATCACGGCTGGTTTTACTGGTTGCACTCGCAATTTTGATTCCAAGATCGGGATGAACCAGCGAATATATTTTTTGCAACGATTTGTTACGCAGAATTTTCTTTAAGATTTTGTAACCAAAATCGTTCTTCACCATACCGTCGCCGTGCGCCATAAAAAATTTTTTATTGTTCAAAGTAATATTAATTGGATAGTGATAAAGAACAGCGCCGATCTCTTTCTCGAAGAAATCCCGGTGAAGAAAATCATGATTACCAATAATGTAATGAACCTTTTTGCCTGTATCGGTAAAATCTGATAGTGAAGCAAGAGTTTTTATAAATCCTTTCTGAATAACACGCTTATATTCGAACCAGTAATCAAAAAGATCGCCGATGATGAATAGTTCATCGCATGAATCCTGGGCATGATTAATAAACTTTACAAGTTTTTTTTCAGTTTCTCTTTCAACTTCCGGGGAACGGAGACCAAGATGAATATCAGAAATAAAGTAATAAGTTTTATTTGAAATCATTTTTTGTTTTCTTTCAAAGATAAATTAATTTTTGCCAACAACCATTTGCCAGGATCCAGCATTATATCAGCAGGTTTATCTTTAGATTTAATTTTTAGAATGACTTCCCTGCCATCTACAAAGACCGTTGAAGTTTCTGATTCGCTTTCCTTTTCCGAAATCAATTTAATATCGAGTGGAAATTTATAAATATCGTAACCCTTTTGTAACTGTTTTATTTTAATTGTTGAAATAAATTCTTCACCCTCTTTTTTAACAGACCAAACACAATCCAGCTCAATTATCCCCTCGCCTTTATAAACCCATTGATCAAAAAATTTATCCAAATTTTTCTTTGAAATCTTTTCGCATATATTTTTAAAGTCGTTTGTTGAAGCATTACCATATTTATACTCTTTGAAATAATCGCGTAAGATTTTAAAAAATATTTTATCGCCAATTTCTTTTCGCAACATATGCAATACCCAGGCGCCTTTATCATATATAAGAGAGCTGAACAAAACACTCCCCGGATTGTAAAGCGTACCTTTTGGAAACAAACTGAACTTACTTCTGAGCGTTGATTGAAGCGCCCGGATATCACTTTGTTTTTCCCAATAGAGCGCCTCCGAGTAAGTTGCGAATCCTTCGTTAAGCCAGATATCTTTCCATGTTTTCAGTCCAACAGCATCTCCCCACCAATGATGCGCAAGTTCGTGAATCAGCATATCAGAAAAAAATTTTCTTCCGGAGATAAAATTTGAGCCGATTCCAGTGATAGTTTGGTTTTCCATTGCGCCGGATTGCCACCAAAATTCTGCTATACTATATTTTTCTTTTACAAACGGATATGCGCCGAATAATTCTTCAAATGTTTTAAGATACTTTGGATGATCCGAAAAATCTCTTTGAGCATTATCAATATTTTCTGGAAGCGCATAGTAGGACAGGTTCAACGAATCTCCGTTAATCGAAATATATTTTTGAGAAACCGACTTATAATTACCGGAATAGAGTGCAACTAAATATGTGGAGATTGGATAGAATGTTTTCCAATGGTAAGTTCTTCTTGCACCTTTTGTTTTTGTTTCCATCAATCTGCCGTTTGATAGAGACACATCGGATGAATCATTAGTGATATAAATATCAGCTAACGCTTTATCATCCGGAAGATCAACGCACGGGAACCATGTTGAAGCAAAGACAGGTTCGCTCAATGTATAAACCTGGTAATGGTCATCAACTTTATCAAAATTGAATGAGCCGAATCCTAAACTTTTTGGTGTTCCTTCATAAACAATTTTAATAACCGCTGTATCGATGGTATTATCATTATGAATACTTAACAATTTTTCGGAACGATCATACTCGACTTTAGCATCATTCAGGCGAAGATCTCGTATTACAAGATTATCATAAAAGTTAATTTCGATTTTTGATAATTGTTTCTCATTTAGCTTCATTTTAATCGTTACATCACCAAAGATTTTTTTTTGTTCCGGATACAAATCCAGTTTGATCTGATAATGAAGGACATCAATTGCTCTTTGAGTTTTTGGATTATATTCTGCCAGCTCTTTCTCATCAAAATTTTTTAGCTGATTAGAAAGATTGATCAGTTTAGTAGTTTCGCTTGGAAGATTGAATCTGTTAACCAGCCAGCGGAACGTAAAAAATCCGCCAACAAGAACAACAAGAAGAATTGTTGAGGTGATTAGAAGTATTAGTTTTTTGCGCATCAATATTTTGTGGAGTCTGAGTTTGATTTCATACAAAGTTAATAATTTCTTTAATTGCCAATCAATTCATAATTAGATATATTTTAATCAAATTCCTATGGGACTGAAATGGCATACACCGGTTCAACGATCCTACGAAAAACTTTAACTATGATCTTAGCAGGCGGACAAGGTGAACGATTATTTCCGCTTACTAAAGAGAGAACAAAACCTTCCGTTCCATTCGGAGGCAAATATCGTATTATTGATTTCACATTATCAAATTGTTTGAATTCCGGTTTTAGAAAAATCTATGTAATAACACAGTACAAATCGGATTCACTAAACCGCCACCTTTATGAAGCATGGAGTATTTTTAATCCGGAACTGAGAGAGTTTGTTTACTCAATCCCGCCTCAATTCAAAACGAGCAACAATTGGTATTTAGGAACAGCGAATGCCATCCATCAAAATTTTAATTTGATTGACGACGAAAGTTTCGAATGGGTTTTAATTCTTTCCGGCGATCATATTTACAAAATGGATTATTTAAAAATGATTCAATACCATATCGAAAAAAAAGCTGCACTATCACTTGCGGTTATTGAAGAGCCTAAATCTCAAGCGTCACGTTTCGGCATAATCGAAATTGATCCTAAGTATAAAGTCTCATCATTTATTGAAAAACCGAAATCGCCACCTACAATTCCCGATAAACCGGAATCATCTTTTGCCAACATGGGGATTTATGTTTTCAATGTTGAGGCACTAAAAGAAGTTTTTGCCAAAATGGATAAAGAAAAAAATTCGAATTACGATTTTGGCAAAGATGTTATTCCTTACATGCTTAAAAACGATTACCACATACAAGCTTACAGGTTCATTGATGAAAACAAAAAAGATCAACCGTACTGGGTTGATGTTGGCACAATTGATAGTTATTACGCAGCAAGCATGGACTTGATAAATGTTAGCCCTCATTTTAATCTTTACGATTTTGACTGGCCATTGCGCACACAACAGCAGCAGTATCCGCCGGCAAAAACTGTGTCACATGAAGGCGAGCGTGTTGGACGAGCAATTAATTCCTTGATATCAGACGGTACTATTATCTCCGGTGGTCTGGTTGAACGCTCGATTATTGGTTTCAATGTCCGCGTTAATAGTTATTCATACGTAACAGATTCAATCATCATGGATAATTGTAACATTGGACGTCATGCAAGAATAAGAAGAACCATAATTGATAAAAACGTTTCAGTGCCTGAAGGTTTTGAAATTGGTTTTGATGCCGAAACGGATAAAAAACGGTTCACAGTATCGGAAACGGGAATTGTAGTAGTCCCCAAGGATTATGTTTTTAAATGAAATATTTTTTAGGTAAAAATTTGGGCTGGTAAGCGCCAGCCCTTCGTATTTTAAAGAATCAATTTTATTTTGATTTAGAGAAAAATTAGATTTTTATGAATCCGAAATTACAAGACAAACTTAACTCACTACCCGCCCTGCCGGGCATTTACCAATTCTTTAATGAAAAAGGGAAAGTAGTTTACGTTGGTAAAGCAAAAAATTTGCGCAGCAGAGTACGTTCGTACTTTCAAAAAAATGTTGACTCAGCAAAAACCGAAGTGCTCGTTTCAAAAATTAACGATCTAGAATTGATTGTTACTAATAATGAGATTGAAGCGCTCGTTCTCGAGAACAATCTTATTAAGGATCTAAAACCTAGATACAATATTATTCTTAAGGATGATAAATCCTTTCCGTATATCCGCGTGACTAATGAACCTTTTCCTCAAATCTATCCAACACGAAACGTCATCAAAGATGGTTCAAAATATTTTGGTCCTTATACGGATGTTAAGAATATGAAAACTTCTCTACGCGTGATAAACAAGATATTTAAGATCAGAAGCTGTAAACTGGAGATTACGCAACAAGCGATTGACAAGAAGAAATTTAAAATCTGTTTGGATTATCATATAAAAAAATGCGAAGGTCCTTGCGAAGGATTGGTAACACAATTGCATTACAACGGTATGGTTAGCCAGGTAATCAAAGTTTTGAGAGGTAAAACCGAAGAGCTTATTCAAGAATTAAAAAATCAGATGGGAGATGCTTCTGCAAAATTGGATTTTGAGAAAGCTGCAGAGATTCGAGATAGAATTGATCAACTGCAAGTTTATTCTTCCAAGCAAAAAGTTGTTTCAAGCGATTTAGAAGACAGAGATATCATCAGTGCCGCATATGAAGGTAAGGATGTTGCCACGACAATTCTGAACATCCGTAGTGGCAAGTTAGTCGGCAAACGGCAATTGAGTTTGGGTTGTGAAGTCAATGAAGAACCGGGTCAAATATTTGCTGCAATAATTAAATTTTACTACAGCGAGTTCGTTGAAGTGCCGCGTGAAATTATTGTTGAAACTGAACCGGAAGATTCTGAATCATTGGCGGAGTGGCTGAACACAAAGGCAATTAAGAAAAGCAAGTTTGTTATTCCTCAAAAACAGAGCGATGCAAAATCTCTGTTGATGATGTGCAAACAGAACGCACAGTTGCAGCTAAAAGAGATTCAACTTCAGAGGATGAAGAAAGAAGGGAATGTCCCTTATGCCCTGTCCGCACTTCAAAGAGATTTGCGTTTGAAAAAACTTCCGCGCGTTATAGAATGTTTTGATAACAGTAATCTTCAAGGAAGCGATGCTGTTGCAAGCATGGTTGTTTTTGTTGACGGCAAACCGAAAAAAAGTTTATACCGTAAATTCATAATCAAGACTGTAGATGGACCGGATGACTTTGCCAGTATGAGGGAAATAATTCACCGCCGGTACAGCAAAGTTTTAGAAGAGAATCTGCCCATCCCCGATTTGATTATGGTTGACGGCGGTAAAGGTCAGCTTTCAAGTGCTGTTGATATACTCAACGAACTCGGGATGAAAAATTATGAAATTATCGGTCTGGCAAAACGGTTAGAAGAAGTTTTTCTTCCAGGCGAATCAGAAGCGCAATCAATACCCAAAACATCATCAAGCTTGAAACTGCTTCAGCATGTACGGGATGAAGCACACCGTTTTGCAATTACTTTCCACCGTGAACGCAGAAGCAAAAGAACAATCACAAGTGAGCTGCTTGATATAAAAGGGATCGGTGAAAAAGTTGCGCAGAAACTTTTAACCGCTTTGAGTTTGGATGAGATTAAATCTGCAGATGAATCAAAACTTGCTGGAGTGATTGGTAAAGCAAAAGCAAAATTGATATTTGAATATTATCATAAAAAATAAAAATGCCAAGCACTCAACCACCCAAGTTAAATACTAACCGTTGCTTCCTTCCGGACCTGGCGGGATTGGGTAAAAACTTGCCGGTAAGTGCCTGGCAAAAATCGGGGTGCTAATATAGAAAAATTAAGAATAGAACGCTGATCATTATGATCTTTTAAGATAATTTATGATTTATCATAAAAAATCATAGACATCATAAAAATCTGCGTCCCATTTTATATAAAATCATTTTTTAGACCATCAAATACGATATCAGAATCAATTCCTCCAACACCTGCGAATGTACATTTCTTTGGATCGCCGGGACAAACTGTTTGGCAATATTTTTCTTCGGGTAAAATTATTTTACTTTGATTGCCCAGCGGTCCCCATAGTTTTGGTGAACACGCAGTAAGAGGACAAAACATTGAAAGTGTTTTCACCTTTAAAGCCGCCGCAATATGCATTGGACCTGTGCTTGCGGAGATCAGAAGATCAAGAGAGGCAAAATTGACAAACGATTCCCGCAATGACTTACCGGCATTAGGATAAAAAACATTTTCCAATCCTTCCAACTGCGCCGGAATTTTATTATCAGTAACAACAATGCTTAGCTCTTCATGCTGGTTCAGCTTAAGAATTAATTTTTTGTATTCATCCGGCTGCCAGTTTGGTGAAGAATTACCGCTGGTAGAATGGATTCCAATCAAATATTTTTTGCTGCGCAGTAATTCACTTCTCCTTTGCACAACTTTTTGTTTTTCTTCTTCGGTCAAAAATATTTCCGAGTCAAAATTATCGGTCTTAACTCCGATCTTCCTTGCAAGATCCATACAATAATCAGCTTCGTGACGAAGCGGAATATATTTTTTACGGTCAACGTATCGTGTGAACGTTATAAACTGATAAAACTTATGCCCAACACCAACACGGAATGGAATACCGGCAAAGAAAAGAATGTAGTTCAATTTTTCAGTTGGCAGAAGTGTTAAGGAATGAGTGAACTTGTAATCTTTAATCTCGCGAACTTTTTTGAAGAATGATTTCGGCGAATCTTCATCATCAATCAAAAGAATCTTATCAACGTTCGGATTGTTCAGATAAATATCTTTTGTGTATTTACGAAGAAGGAGTGCAACAAAACTATCCGGATATTTTTTTTTGATTTCGCGCGGAAGCGGGGTTGACAACACTACATCGCCAATTCTATCGGGTCTGACGATTAATATTCTTTTTTGCTTCGGCATCAATCTAAATCCAGCAATCTTTTTCTAGATTTTTTGTATTCTTCCTGCCAATTCAATTCTTTCGCTGCACGCATGCAATTTATTTTATATGATGATAAAAGGTCCGGACTTTCGCTCCATCGTTTCAGAGTTAGATAAATATTATTTTCGTTTTCGGCGCTGACGCTTTCCCCAACATGAAATTCTTCAACAATTTTTTTCATCTGAGGCAAATCGCTGCAAAGCACAGGAAGACCTGCCATAATATATTCGAAGAATTTATTTGGAAGTGCGTGGTAATAACTTATACTTATGTTTTCGATTAATGAAAGTCCAACATCAGCACCGGCGGTATAATTAATTAATTCTCTTTGATTGATCGTTCCGGCATAAAAAATTCTTTCTGATATCTTTAATTCATCCGCCAATTTTTGAAAATTATTTTTTTGTTCACCGTCTCCTAGAATTACTAAAACTGTATCCGGCAGTTTTGCCATAGCGCGCATTATCAATGGAACGCCGCGTCCTTCCAACAGGACACCCTGGTAGAGCAGAATCATTTTGTCCTCAGATATCCCGTACATTTCTCTAAAATCAATTTTTGCGGAGGGAGTCTGATATAACGGAATATTCCTAATCACAAGAGTATTATCAATTCTGTAAAATTTTTCGAGGAATGCGGAATCCATCTCACCAGTAGTTAAAACGAGATCAACTTTCGTAATGAAAAATTTTTCAACGCTTTTTACAACCGATTGTAAAAACGGACGGTGTCTCAAACCACCAAGAAATGCGTATAGTTCACGGCTGTTGTAATAAACTTTTGCCCTTTTCAGTTTAGCGATTGTGGTAACAAACGGTAGTGTGTATAAATCTTCTGCGAAGTAAAGATTTGCTTTTGTTTTGAATAACTCGCGGATTAATATCAAAGCAAAACGTAAATAAAAAATTAGACTGAACTTCCCTTTGGTAAGTTTGAAAATCTTTAATTCATCATCGGAATATTTCTCAGTTGAAATAAACCAATCGAAAGAAATTATTGAAACTTTACAACCGTCTTCTTTGAGTGAATTGGTAAGATTTGTAATACGGGAATCGTGTTGAGCGTTACCTAGAAATACAATACATACTTTTTGGGGGCTGCTCATAAGTTCGCAACAATCATAATTTAATTGTGAATGTATTTCTCATTATAGTTTTAGCGTCAAACTGTTCCTTAAATTCAATCAAGCTCATGCTTGGAGTCATAGGATTCTCTGCTTTTGTATCCTGTGATACTCCGATATCAACATAAGAATAACCACGCTCGGTAGCATCGTTGACTACTTCGTACATTATCCGGTGCATAGGTTTGTATTCCGCATATTCATAAAGCATCATATTATAAAAACAGAGCGCAACATTTTTATTCGCAAAAAACATTAGCGATCCGCCAATCGGTTTATCACCAAGATAAACCATAAATAATTTTAAATTATTCGGAAGTAATTGTTTCAGACGCAACAAATCTTCATACGAATGAGTAGGCTTTGCATCATGTCTCGCTTTATTTTCAACAAGTATAGGATAAAACTCATCATAGCGTTCATTTATTTCGATTCGCATTTCGGGTATATGAAAAGTTTTGCGGACGTTTCTTCTTGTTGTAGGCGTAAATCGGAGTAAATAATCATCACCTTTATTTAACTTAATACCGCTTGATATGTAGTGGAGTTTATACTCAAAGCCCAGCCACCGCATTGCAAATTCTATATTTTGGTTTTGATATGTTTCATAAATCATCGGCGCCGGTGTCAATTCAAATTCATTGATTCCGTTTTTCCGTCCGTAATCAAGAAGAGTTGAAACAAGTTCCATCGCTTCGGCAAATTTTATATCTCCGGTTACAATCGAAC